>DIKN01000072.1 GCA_002424575.1 Acholeplasmataceae bacterium UBA5617
GAAATTTTGGAAAATCAGCATTTAACTTTTAAGGAAATTCAAAAGGCACTCGCTGCCCGTGGTTTTTACAATGTCTCAACGATTTATAATAACCTTGAGTTTTTGATTGAACAAAAAATTGTCGTTGAAATCTATATCAATGATACCAAATATTATGATCTTTCAATGGGTAACCCCATGCATAATGCAGACAGCCACATTCACATCATGAACAAAGATACCAATGAGATTACAGAAGTTAATAGTCCCGATATCTTTGAATATGTTGCCAAGCATCCTGCATTCAAACATTTAGACCTCGAATATATTCGCATTATCATTTCTGCATCCAATAAAAAGAAATAGCCCTTACACGACACCTTAACATGTATAAAAGCCTTCATCATTTGACGAAGGCTTTATCATTTTATCCATTAATCGATACTATTCAAAAATCATTTTCGAATAGTTGATGAACTTTTTTTGATTGATCTTTCTAAACGGTGATTAACTCGGTGTCCCTACCGTCATTTTTGATGCATAGCTACTCCAATAATAGGCGACCTTATAGGCATCACGTGTGGTCGTATCGGGAAAATAGATTTGTAATTGACTTGATGTATACATAAACATAAAGAGTGCACCTGTGATCATACCGTTCATCGATGTACGAACAATATAGATGCTTGCAAGACTCATACACGAATAAAATGCACCATAACCGATGAATGTGATACTATAGGGAATAACAATCGATGTTAAGGAGACGCAACCATCAAAAAGATAAGCATTAATTTCAGTTAATCCGCTGCCCAATGTGATGTCTTCAAGAGCAATACAATCTCGAAAGACGTAAATACCCATGGTTGTAACCTGATCAGGAATGATGATCGTTTTTAGAGATACCATGCCATAAAAGGCGTGGTCTTTGATTGAGGTTACCCCTGTACCGAGGTCGATAGCTGTTAAGTATTGGCTACCAGAAAAGGCGTCTTCTTCAATGGTTTTCACGTGATAAGGGACGTGATAGATAGTACCTATTTTCGCTTGAGGATAGCGCCATAATGTTTCCAAATCGTGTGAGAAAAGAACGCCATCAATCACACTATAATGGGTTCCTTCGCCTATCATATGGAATGCTTCAAGGGCAAAAGTGTGTCTAAAGATGGCGTTTCCAAGTGTTTCTACATGTGTTGAGAGATAAACATCTTTGAGTGACGTTGCATTCATAAACGCCCGTGAACCAATTGTTGTGATGGTGATCGGTAAGCGAACCGTCACCAGTGATTCAGTGGATTCAAACCCAAACTCCTTGATGGCTGTGACAGGTTTACCTTGGTATTGTTTTGGAATGCTTAAGTCAACGATTTCAAAGAGAGGATTTCGACTCACCTCATATGCTGTATCAGATTGAATTAAATCAAAGATTAATCCTTCGGATGCCCAATCCGCATAAAGTGTCATGCTTTGTTCAGGCATCTCATCTAGATTGACACATTCGACGCTATCTTTTCCTTGATACCATCCCGAAAAGATATAGCCTGCTTTGGTGGGTTCAAGGATGGCTATCGGATCACCAGCTGATCCTGTGATCGGAGCGATTTCTGTTCCCCCATCGGTATCAAATGTGATCGTAAATTGCATGACCACGATGTCCCATTTTGCATATAGGGTCGCATCCTGATTGATAGGAACATCAAAGGCATAGGGGATGGTTAAAGCGGAGTCGCGATACCATCCCGAAAAGATGAAACCTTCCTTTGTTGGATCAGCGGGTTGACTGATCGAAGATTGAACCGAGGTTCTACTCACAGGATCGACTTGTGTTCCTCCGTTTGAATCAAAGATAAGTGTATAAGTCATAGGCGTATATTTCGCATAAAGCGTTAATGATTGATTGAAAACCGTGGTTTTTCCAAGTGGCATCTCCAAGGCTTCATCAAGAAACCACCCAACAAAGATAAAACCTTCCTTTTGAGGGATTGGTAAGTCTTTCGTATCAACATCGTCTGATGACATGTCATCAATAACCGAACCTCCGTTGGATTCAAAATGAATGACAATCGCTTGATTTTGACAACCAGATAGCACAAAAAAACATGCCATCATCAAACATAATTTAAAAAGAAGTTTCATAAATTCCCCTCATTTCGTTTTTGTGATCATGGATTATAGGTATCGAGTGCTTATGCTTTTATCATACACTGAAGCCATCATCTTGACAAGATAGAAAATATGATTTGCTAGAATCATAGAAATAAAAAATAGACACTTGGCGTGTCTATTCGTAGAATTGAGTGATAGGTTATTTTTTAAGTGTTTTGATAAACATTGCTGCTGTTTGTGGATTCGTGGCTAAAGGTATACTATAAACATCTGACAAGCGTAAGAGTGCAGACACATCAGGTTCATGGGGCTGTGCAGTCAAAGGATCACGAAAGAAGAAAATCATATCGATTTTACCGTTAGCAACCATCGACCCAATTTCTTGGTCACCACCGAGTGGACCTGATTTTTTTAGCATGACTTTGAGTCCAGTTTCTTTGATAATCATGGTGCCTGTTGTTCCCGTTGCATAAAGATCATGTTCTTTAAAACACGCTATATTTTCTTTGACAAAAGCAATCATTTCAGGCTTTTTCTTATCGTGCGCTATCAGTGCAATTCGCATGGTTATCTCCTTCTTAATGCTCTCAGTTTCGCAGATTTACTGCGTGAATTTTCAAGCAATTCTTTTTCACTCGGATAAATTGGTTTACGCGTTATGACTTCGGTCTTCGACGTATTTTGTGTGAGTACAGGAAGTCTTTTTAATACAGGATCTTCCTCGCTTTCATCCCTAAAAAAATGCTTAACAATGCGATCTTCAAGGGAATGGAAGGTGATAACCACTAACCGACCATCTGGATTAAGTAAGTCAACAGCATCCTTTAAGACTTCTTCGAGAACAGTCAACTCATCATTAACGGCAATCCGTAACGCCTGGAAGACGCGCTTTGCACTATGACCCTTTTCTTTATAGTTGACTTGATCACAAATATTTACCACATCCATGGTTGTCCTTAATGGACGTGCATCGATGATGCGACGCGCGATTTTATACGCATTTTTTTCTTCACCATAAACATAGAAAATTCGCGCCAATTCATCGAGCTCATAGGTGTTGACAATCTCTTCTGCAGTTAACCTTTGGTGTTGATCCATCCGCATGTCAAGTGAGGTTTCCTTCAAATAGGTAAACCCTCTGGAGACATCATCGATTTGAAATGACGATAATCCTAAATCGAGCAACAAACCATCAATTCCTTTGACGTGTCTTTTCTCGAGTTCGTCTTTTAAATAGCGGAAATTAGACTTGATGATTTCATAATGATCAAAATCCTTTAAAACTTCTTTCGCATAATCAATGGCGAATTGATCTTGATCAAATGCATATAAAAAGCCACCCTTGAGCTCTTCAAGGATACGTTTACTGTGACCTGCTCCACCAAGCGTCCCATCCACATAGATACCCTGTGGTTTGATCGCTAAATATTGAATTGCTTCTTCCTTTAAAACGGTAATATGTTTCATAACGACCTCAACATCTCCATTATCTATGAAATCAAGAGTCTTGTCAACCGACGAAAGAAAAAGGTGCCTGAGGCACCCTTCCTTAATCCTTCTTGGATTCTTTCTTGGTTAGTACTTGTTGACCTTTGTAATAACCACTGTTTGGTGTTACACGGTGTGGCAGTGTAAATTCACCGGTTTGTGGGCAGACAACGAGAGCTGGAGCAGTTAACTTGAAGTGAGTTCTTCTCTTTCTCTTTGCCGTTTTACCCGTTCTACGAAATGGAACAGCCATCTGTTCACCTCCTATTTTTTGTAAGTCTTATCTAAATCAGCAAATGCGGGGTGAGCACTTCTTTCTTCTTCAAAAGAGGTTTTTTCTGCATCTGGATGATAGATGGTGTACGGTTTTTCTGACACAATATATCCAAAGAGGATATCGGGAAGTTCAAGAGGATCGGTCAGTGGAAAATCACATGCCTCTGAACTGCCAAACATGATCTCTGCATCCATATGCATGGCATATGGTACAGGCTTCAATGTTTTAGCACAAGCGAGTTCCATGTTGACATCGAGATGAACATCGATTTCGAGTTCATCCTCAATCCATTGGAGTTTACACGTAATGGTTGCGGGTTCAATGGTTAACATGTCAGGGACTTGTTTGAGATGATGCGAATAATCATAGGTGAAGTTGAGCACAGGTGTTTCTTTAAGTGCGTGGATTGAAAATTTCATGATATCACCTCAACGAAAGTATTATACAAAATATCAAGGTAAAAGTCAATGATTCAATAACGAATTTTATGGTTACTTTGAGTCATCATTTAAAAACCCCTAAGGGGTTTTAAAGTTCACGACTTCCGCGCACTTTATGTTTGAGTGTATCCAAGAATTTCTTTTCTTGTGCTGTCAATAACACATCGATATCGTATTCATCATGGATACGATGATTGCGCAGATGGAAAGGAACAATGGTACCGTCAGCTAAACCAACTTCTAAATCGAGTGTAATGTATTTAGGATGCGTTGGATGATCGTATTTAATCGATGTTTCCATGTGAACCACATCAAAGTAGTTAAATTCTCCCGAAACATCAAATCCGATATGACCATTTCTATGGTCTACATTGGCTTGATGATAGAATAGTGAATCTTCGCCAAAGAAAACAACGGTTACCAAAGCTTGGTCATAAAGCAATGTATATGTGCCATCTTCACGTTTATCGAGACGATATGCGACTTTACTGGTTTGATCAAATGCATCGGGTACAGTGATCAGCATATGGGAGGTATAATCGGCTGGTTGGATGCTTGAGAGTTGATGTGCACGATCGATGACGAGGTTATAGTCAGCTTTGAGCATTTCATCGTAAGAAACGTTATGACGGCCAGCAAATTTTTTGAAATATTTGGATGTATATTTCGCGCGATTCTTGATGACTTTAACTTTCTTTTCTTTGACTTTGGGCTTTTTGACTTCGACGATGTCGTCTTCTGTCACGAGTTCATTATCAATAGACTTGCTTTTGATCTTTTTCTCTTTCATAACTAAACCACCTTTCGCCTTCTATTCTATTATATCGAATATTTAAAATAGGTGTCAATTTTTCCCTCACTTTTAGTGAAAAGAACGACTTTTTGTATGATACGTGCTTTATTCACCCAAAACTCCTTCATAAAGCAAAGTTTTGAGAGCATCACTTTGTGCATCGAGGATATAGGATTCGATGGGATGCTTTGAAAGGATGTCATCGATGGTCATTTTATCATAGGGTTTATCCTTAAATTGGGATTCAAAACCATGAAGTGATTTGATATCAAAGAAATCGCCTTGAATCGCAAGGTTTTTGATGATTCCTTCTTCGAGATCCAACTTGATCTCAAAGAGTCCTCCAGGTAACCTCTTTTTGAGGATCTTTGTATAGGCGGGTTGTTTTTTATA
>DIKN01000016.1 GCA_002424575.1 Acholeplasmataceae bacterium UBA5617
ATTTGATGATTTACCCATTCATTTAACAGTGTTGACTCAAAAACTACGATGCGTATATTAGGAAATGCTTGATTTAAGTAATCAACAATTTTTCTTCTTTCATCACTAGCATTTTTTTGTTGATAAATGTCTGATTGTCCAATCATATATTGAGTTGGATTTAACTTACTAATGACGCCTTTTTTAACTAAGTCATAAATCACCCATCGAATTGAAGTATCCTTATACTGTGGATAAACTTCTCTGATGAGTTTATATAAATGATCTCTATCTAATATTGTGTTATCCTTAAAATTTAATAATCTATCTTCTATGGTCATCTTCATCACCACCTACATACACATTATATCTTTATAGCTTATATTTATCAATGCATTTTCACTATTTTTCCATTTTTTGTGAATTTGCATGAAATTGATATATAAAAAACACTCTCACGCGCGTGTAGGGGGCGAAAGTGTTTGTATACATAAAATAGATTATTTGGCTTAATTGTGCAATTTGATTAAAATCTCGTTTTCAAAATCACGATTTTCAAAAACTAGTGCCACGTATTTTAGGTGTGGGGCTTGCGGTCGTGAAAGTTTAGTAAATAGAATTTGACCGGGGGGGTATCAAACATTAATTAATTGGTTTATGGCTTTCTTCATGAAGTTCACTAGTCTCTATGGGTGTATGACCATTGTTTTCATACATCCTGGTATTGTTATGAAGAATCATAGTTAGTCCAACAAAGAGGTTTAATTGAACTTCATCTTTAAACTGATAACCTCTTTTATTGATATAGCCCATATAATCAGAAGGTTTGCCACCCATGGTGATACGATCATGTATTTCTAAGACATCATAGCGAATATCTTCTGGTCTTCTGATAACAACCAATTTATTCGTTATGATGAACTTCTCCAGGTCTAAGAGAGGTTTCATGGGTTCAACGTATTTATTATCTTCATATTTAAGAATCTCTTCCTTAGAAGGCAAATAACGTGGTTTATTGGACTGTGCTAGAAGCAAGTCCTTAGCGACACTAATAGCTTTACTATCTCTTAAGTAGAAATAACCATTAGCAAGTATCCCTTGTTTAAAGGATAATTCAATCTCATCAATGCTTGATAAAAGATCAAGTAAGGAGATTGCTTCTTCTTTGGATAGAGATTCTTTTTCATAGTGATTAAAAACCGAAATGAAATCTTCTAGTTTAATGACACCATAAAGATTGATAGCTGCAAAAGCATATCTCTTCATAAGGATTAACCTGTTAGGCTTTTGATTGGTTGGTTTATTTGCCATTTGACACTCTCTTCTTTCTAAGTTCTATGAATACATAAATAGCATTAGGTATTAACATACTAAGTATAAAGATAATAATCACTACAACTTCATAGCTCATAGTGGTCCTTTCTATTGCCGTTCACTGTGATATTTGCCATGTGAACGGCATAACGCTTTTTTGTCCTATAAAGGGTATATAAAAGGTAGTCTTTGTCCCTCAAAAGGTATGTTCGTGTTGGCCTTCACATACATTATGGGACTCAAATAAAATCAATAATATCAAATTCAATTTTTAGAACCTATCAATATTTTTTTAAGCAGATAATCTAGATTCTTGAGTTGGTGTAATTCCAATAATATGTGTAACTAACTTAAATATTGATTTACCTTCATCTGTGGACATTCTAAAGAATTCTCGTTTATATGCTTCTGTATGTTTTCTTAGATTGGGGTTAAGAGTATCAATGATGCTATGGATGCTCTTTTCTAGTATTCTAGATTCCTCTAAAGTTTGAGTTTCTATCTTATCTTCTATTCTAAATGGTAGAGGTACTGAAGTGTTATACAACTCTTTTAAACGACGATTAATAGCATTTGTTCTGCCAATCTTGACCCACCCCGGTATAGATTCATTTGATAACAAATAGACTAGTTCTTGATGTTTATCCTCAATTACTACTTCTCGAACATCACTTTGAAGCAGTTGATAATTACCAAGAGAATGAAACTGAAGTAAACCTTTGTCTCTGAGTTTTTGAAGTGTTTGTCTTAGTTTGTCTTTTATATGAAAATTCGATGGATAAACAAGACTAAAATACTGTTCATAACTATAAAGTTCAGTTAATGTAAATGAATCAAATCTGAAATTCTTTTTTATAAGTATGTATACTATAAAATTCCATCCTTTAAGATCACGTTCGTGCATATTGTACCTCCTCTTCATAAAAACAAGTTATAAATTCAATAATTTGCTTTGAATAATACCAAATTCTTTGTCGTTATTTTTAATATTAAAAGAATTAATTACATTTTGTTCAGTTTCTGGTGACCAGTAAATTGTAAGATTTAACCTTGATCTAGTTATTGCTGTGTAAAAAATATTATGTGTTATATTCTCTTCAATTTCTGATGTAATTACTAGTTTTACTGACTCATACTCTAACCCCTGTGCTTTATGAATTGAAACAGCATAAGAGATTTGAAATGGAACAATGGAATCCGATATAGCATCGTCACCATCGGAGTTTGATGATTTACTCACATGAAAACCTATCACTGATTTTCCATCACTTGTTTTAATGAGTTTCAAACCAGCATCAAGATTGAATGAATTCAAGGCTTTTTCTATCTCAACTTCGAAATATATCTTTTCATCTTGAATTTTTACACTAGTAATAACTCCCTTAAGATTATTGTAAATAGTATTTGGAAATCTATCTGTTTCATTAAAAACAATTGGGTCTCCAACTTTATATGTCCATATGCCCCATAGATATGCGTTATTGGGATTCTTAATTTGTAGTAACCTGTTAATATTGTTAACTCCATATAGACCATCGTAATTAAGACACAGAACAATTTCATCGCTTAATCCATAGTCAAAGATACTGCTATCGAGATTCTTACAATATTGGTTCTTGGACAAATGCTCAGTGATTGTTTCGGAATTATTTCTTACTAATTCCCAGAGTTTTAATAAATTTTCATCGTTGGTTCTAAATGGTTTGTACAATTCAAAACATGAATTTGGAATAAACTTCTTAAGCAGACCAAACCAATTACCGAATGATATAGACTCAATTTGGTAAATATCACCAACCACAATTAATAGTTTAAACTTATTCTTAGTCAAAACTTTAAGCATGTCAGCGTTGTTAACTGTACTAGATTCATCGATAATCAGTAGATCTGTTTCTGTTGAATTATATATGTTTTTTGCTACTGTGCTAAAATTGCAATTAAGAGCATTAACCTTTTTTCGTAGATTATCTACAGCAGTATTGGTATTAGCTAGAAACAGTTTTTTATTTTCCTTAAATAAGTTGGCAATATGATTAATAAGTGTTGTTTTTCCAGTTCCAGCAGAACCATAGATGGCTGCTACACTTGAATTTGAAAAAATTGTTTTGATTATTACTTCCTTACTGGGATCATCTATACTTTTATATGCTGGTATCCAAGATTCTACGGAATTCTGATATTGATCTATACCTTGTGTCGTTAAAGAAATAATCTTCTTTAAAATTAACATAGTATTAGTTTCATACTCAGATATATAAAGTTGTTTCTTGTCTATCTCCAAACTGCGTCCTAAATGTTTGTGATAAATCTTACCGTTATAGATTTTGACTAAACTAGGAATATCTTCAAATTGATCTAGTTCATCAAGAGGTGTATATAATCTTGCCTCATGCTCTGTATTGTTTTTAATTTTTCTTGCTAGAAGTTCATGCTCTCTATCTTTAAAGGGGATACACTCAAATAAATCAGATAATCTTGGATTATGATTAATAAGCGAACTACAATATGGCATTTCATCAAAAGGCATACTACCATAATTAATTCTAAGCCTTGATAAATATCCATTTTCATCGAGAGAATATTGAGTCTTAACAATTTTATTATTCAAAGTATAGAGAAAATACCTCAGAATATTACTTCCAGGTCTATTTCTATTGATAATCTTTCTGCACTCAGTTAGAAGATTGAAGAATGCATCACTAATTCTTTTGTTGCTGTGCAAATAATCATATGTTTTTTGGTATTCAATATCAGAAAAAGTTGCAATATCATAAAGATTTAGATTGTTCTCAGTTAAGAATTTCATAGTTTCATAAAATTCCTTTGTTTCAGATTTAAATGAGGTATCTAGCCTAAAATACTTAGCGAAGTTATTAACTTCACATGGTCTGATAGAAACCATCCAGTTAGAAACAATCTTAATAGGAATATTAAAACCTAATATTGAAATAGTTGCCTCTTCAAGTCTAACCTTTATGGCATAATTATCAGTAATCTTAAATCTTGAGAAAACAATCAGACGATCGAATTTACTTCGTTTGTCATTACATGGGGATAATGTTACTTCATAAAACACTTTATTGCTAACGAAAAACGGTTTGACTTTCTCAACATAAAATCTTTCATCAAAATTGGTATAATAATTCTCGCGAGATAGTTTTAGGATATTAATAGCAATCTTTGAGTAGTATTCATCAAATGTCTTGTCTTGATTAATTGGAAACAAATGTAGATGACTTAAAATCTCTATTTTTAGGGTTAATTTCACAAGATCTTTAATTTCCAGTAAATATTCGTAGTATTTTAACATTAACCGCTCTGAATTATTCGAATCTAAAGTGTAATGTGAAACAGACACTTGCAACAAGTTATGAAACTTATATAGTGTTTTGTATTTCGGCTTACTTTTACAATAGACAACTGCCTTTTGGATATTTTGCCACTCGTATTCTGCACTAATGTGATTATCTTGTTCATAAAGCATGAAAAAAATAGCTTCTACTAAATTTCTTAATTGCGAAAGGATATTAGTAGAAAGTTTACCACGATCTAGACCTTCTTTTAAGTTTACTTCAATGGCATCATTTGCATTGACAAGAGCTTGATTACTATTCATTTTTCACCCCACAAATATTGTTGATTTGAATGCTAATTGAGTATTCATATTATTTCCATATTGCTAATAAATCAAATTATCACAAACTAGTTCTGTTTGTTCCATTTTCTATTGTACTGATTTATTATAGTTATTCGGGTCCATTGAATCATCGGGTTAGTGCTATATATAGTTTTGTAGACACGAATAGTGTGACTTGTACTTTATGAAAAGAAATAAGGAAGGAGGTGATGATCAATGTCATCAACAGGCAACGATATAGAAGATTTTTAGAAGCAAGTCGTCGAACTTTATCATAGAGGGAAATCTGCAATTTAGACTGTTGGTGTGTATGGCATTTTATCTGGGGCAATTTATAGATGGATCAAGGAATTTACACCTATCGTAACCGATGAAGGTAAATCCATTAATCAGCATGATATTTGTAGTCTAGTGCATAAGAACCTTCACCTATTTGCTTAAGTGCGACATTTCTTGTCGGCCTATCACCTGAAATTTCTAGTTAAACAGCTGCAGTATTTTTCCAGTAATAAACTGCTATCCCCGATATGTGGTTTTTTTCATGCAATTCAAGCCCATCTTGTCTTAACAAGTCGTTAATAATAGCGAAAAATCTCTTCCGTGGTTTTGATTCATCTCTTACAACTGGATGAAAGACTTCAGTAATAAAGATTAAACAAAGTTCATCATTTTCATATAAGCCAAATAGTTCATCTGAAAAAATCCAATCATTCGACCAATGATAATTACTTACGTGGTACTGATAAATGTCACCCTTGGCATCTTTATATCTATTATCATTGGATTCGATTTCATTCAACTTATAGAGTCTCTTTAAAAAACCAATCTCATCCAAACGACCATGATAATCAATCCGAATTCCATTTTTCCAACGTCAAATAATCTTTTGTTTGTCTGAATGTTTCATTGAATCCAACTTCTTCAATTATCCCTTTAGACTAGATGTCAAAGACATCTATGCGAGTAAGTTCAGAAATTTGATTTTTTTCATGATTAATTCTCTCCAAAATCTTTAATAACGTATATATAGAATTATTTTGCCTTTGAAACTCCTACTTTATTGAAAAGTAACCTTTTTACATCATCATCGATTTGCCAATTATCTATAAGAAAAGCTGAATATTCGATTGCAGCAGCAACTAAAAATACTGTTAAGGGCTGTTTGAAATAAATATTATCAATATCATTAACCAACTTCAATTTAAACATAAAATCATCATCATGTTCTAAACAGCTCAAATCAATCCCCTTTATAATTGGAATTAAGTTATTATATATTTGTGAATTAATCTTTTTAACCATACTTGTATTAAATCTGTTGTTTTCACAAAACCTAATAGATTCTTTAAGTTTTAAATTAAAAGCATGCACATCTTTATCAATTTTAATACTAGTGTCACCAAATATCTGATCAGTTGTATCAATTAGTGCCATACATCTCCCGACATTTCTTTTTACAGGAGTGGAAACATCAACGGGTGTTTTATAGACTAAGTCGTGAGTGAGCTCAGCATACGCATGTTGAGTTAGTGTCCTAATCTGAACCTCACATGTTAATGGATCTAAAGAAAACTTCAGTCCATTTTTTCTTTTAACAACGATGTGTGTAGATAAATAGTCAAAATTATACGGATTATCACCAATTTGAGTATCGACATCTCTATCGACTCTTGTGTCCCATTTTGGATTGTTCACTATAATAGCTTTTAGTTTTTGAATTTGTTTAGGAAGTAGTACAACAAACCTGACACCAACTTTGTCTGTTATATCATTAATTGGATTCTTATATTTCTTTTCTCTAAAATACGCTTTCTCGTAAAACGAGTTGAAATCTTTACATCTTATCATAACAGGTATTTTAATTGTATCGTGTGGTTTTTGTGGGTCATATTTGATTCTGATTGAAACTTCTTCTTTTATTTCGTTAGCGAGAAGATTCAAATCGGTCAATAGCAAATTGTACTCTTCAATAGTTACTTTGTTCATTTTTGACTAACCAATTCGCCTAAGATAACTGTCTTCGTCATGCCAGATTCTTTATCCCAAATAACTTTAACATTTTGCTGTATTGCTAATGTACTACCAATTAAAGATAGTCCATTTGAATACTTTAATACTCTTTTCTTGGTTAATCTGGTAGCTGTTTCCAAGTCTTTTCTAAACCCTCTAATATAATCGTTTTTTTCCATAAAACCAGTATATGAATCTCGGTTTTCATTTTCAGAGAAATACGTATTAGCAAATTCTCTAACCTCAACAATGGCAATTCCTGGAGAACCTAAATAAGCGCTTAAAGCATTTTGTAGTGTGTATTTTCTGTCGTCAGAAATACTCATATTAGAAATAAATTGACTAGTCAAATTGAAAAATTGTGTTGTCGAAATCTTACTAGTATCTTTAACATCACATTCTAAGAAATCATGATAGAAATATTTTGCAGCACCTGTTGATGAATAGTAGTCAAGGTTCTTGTCAAATAAAACGACCTCATAGTCTTCATTACATTTCTCAACAATAGCAATTTTATAAAGTTTTTGCTCTGAACCGAGTAATGAGTTTTCAACTATCGATAATGCAAACTTTTCTTCTGATACCTCTTTCACCAATTGCACCGATGTATCAGACTCCGCTTTTAGGAAAATCACACAGTCATTTTGGTAAATTCCAAATTTCCCCAAGAAAACTAAAATTGCACTGTTCTTAATTGCACCAGATTTTTGCACATTTGACAGTTTATTAACTAATTCCTTGGATATTCTTATAAATTCTTTAGTGTTTTGTGTAAATAGTTTTTTTACTAAATCAGCCGCATGATTTATCTCTTCGTTTATAAAAACCACTTCAATGCTTTTACTGTTTTTCCCAAGAGCATCTACCATTCGTTCTTGTATTAATTCCATTGCTTCATTGCTCATACCAACAATGTCATCACTGAATTCAGGGCTGAAATTACTTTCACCCTTTTTTTTGAATAATTTATGGATAATCACCTTATTTAGTTTAAAACCATAAAACTCATTCATCTAATAATCCTCCCAAGATTCCTGTATTTTGTCTATATTACTTAACTATTATTCAAGAATTAATTCTACCAAACCAATAAATTCAGTATCCTAAACCAACCCTAATGCTATAAATTAGCTATCAACAATCAGTTCGCAACCACATTACCTCTATCACCATTTCAAAACTAATTTGAGCAGTTGTAATAAGTTTGATTGTTCCAGTAATCTTTATACCTCGAAATACACACATTTTATCGCATGAATTGGATGCTTTTCGCTATATTTTACGATTAAACAAACATCTCTTTGGAGCATCCATTGTGATATGAAACCACACTTCATCCTAAATAACAAAATAAAACCATCCCTTTAATGATTCGAGTTGGTCACCTATTATATACGTTATGAACAATGCATGCTGAAAATCAATAATCGATGATCATTAATCTCATTATATTGTATACTTTATAAAAAAAACAGGGCGTATACGCCCCATTAATTCAAAAACACATGATAAATATCCTGATTTAGTTACAGTATTGCTTTAAATACAAGTATCTACTTTGAATTTTTCTTATTTCGATATTGACCATCAGATGATCTCGTATTCTTTACAAACTCACTTTTACGATAATCGCTCTTCTTATTATTTTGAATTCTCTTAGCATCAAAACTACTGTTCTTCTTTTGATCGCTAACACCATTCTTCTTAATCCCAGTATTTGGTTTAATATCACTACTCTTTATGCTTTGCTTCTCTACATTCGTTGTCCTTGTCTTTTCATTAAAGAGCTTATTCTCAACCACAGGAATATCCATCTTTATATGTTTAACAATAGCTACTAATAAACTCTTCTCATCTTGACTACAAAACGAAAATGCTTCTCCTGATAATCCCGCTCTACCTGTTCTACCCATACGGTGTACATACGTTTCTGGTGTTTCAGGTAAATCATAATTGATCACATGGGATAACTCATCAATATCAATCCCTCTTGCTGCTATATCAGTTGCAACCAACACCCTTAACTTCTTCGCCTTAAAATCAGTTAAGGCTTGTTGTCTCTTGTTTTGAGATTTATTACCATGAATAGCATCAGCCTTCACACCATAACTCAGTAATTCTTTAACGAGCTTATTAGCTCCATGTTTGGTTCTCGTAAACACTAAAACAGACTCTAACTTAGGATTCACCAAAAGATCAATCAGTAAATTGGTTTTATCTTTCTTACTGACATAATATAACGATTGCTTAATCTTATCCACCATCGCTTCGGGAGGTGTGACTTCAATACGAACTGGATTCTTTAATAGTTCATTGGCAAGCTTCATAATCTCTTTGGGAAGGGTTGCTGAAAAAAGCATCGTTTGTCTTTCTTCCGGAACAAGTTTCACGATTCTTTTCACATCATGAATGAATCCCATATCAAGCATACGATCCGCTTCATCTAAGACGAGAAATTTCACATCAGATAATGTCAATAGTCCCTGATTCATGAGATCAATGAGTCTACCTGGGGTTGCGATGAGGACATCAAGTCCTTTTTTTAAGGCGATCTCTTGATTTCTCTGTGAGACACCACCATAGATGACTTCTGTCTTGATACTCATCTCACGGCTATAGTTTCTAAAGCTTTCTTTGATCTGTTCTGCAAGTTCACGTGTTGGTGCTAAAATCAGTGCTTGTATCAAACGTTTTGATGATAATCTCTGTGCTTGATGATATAAAGCTTGTATGATAGGAATTGCAAATGCTGCTGTCTTTCCAGTGCCTGTCTGTGCACTTGCAAGCACATCTTTTCCTTCAAGTAAGACGGGAATAGCTTGCTCTTGAATGGGTGAAGGTACCTGGTAACCTTCCTGTTCAATGGCTTTTAAAATAGGGGTAATGATGTTTAGTTCTTGAAATGTCATGTGTTCTCCTTATGATTTTCATCGATTTTATTCCAACAAAAAAAGCGTTGTTGGCAAAAGCTAAACAGCGCTTATTGAAATCAATGTCCATCCACTTGTCACACAAGATCTTGAATATGTTCAAACTGTCACATCATGACAGGCGTTGCTCTAACTTGTATCTTCAATCTATCGTTTTTAGATGAAGCATCTTATCTTAACATAGAATGAACCATAACACAAGGAGAATTTTCCATACAACCCCTGAAAAGGTTATCACCAATTAATTGTTTACTCGAACAAAGATGCCTTCAATCTCTTGATTGCTGTTGATCCCTATGAAGATGAACTGAAGTTTAACATGTTCCATCGCACTAAAATCAATATCCATCTCACCGATCACGTTTATCTTCTGCTCTGTACCATCGATGATAAATACACCCTTATTATGCTGATAGGGAAGCCCTCCCATGGCTTGAAAAGCATCCCATTTTGTAGAAAATGTATAACCCACATAGCGAACATTCGCTTCATAAACTCGTCCCATATTCGTTAGTCTAGGTAAGTTTATAAAATCGTGATTGAATATCACTTCTTGTTCGAGATATGTTCTTGTTGAAGGTCTAACTAAGTAAGGGAATGAGATTCCTCCCACATAGCCTTGATAGCGTTCATACGACCCATGAACTTCAATGACATCACCCACTTTTCCATCGTATTTCACTAAAGCATACGATGTCCCATCATAGATGATACTGATCCCATAGATGGATCTAATGATTCGTCCATAAACGATCACTTCAGCATAGGAATCTAACGTGATGGTATCTGCTTGTTTCAAGGTCATCTGCGTTCCTACAGTGATACAAAACTCTTTGTATCGGCCTTTACTGAGTTTTCCATTGTCGATAACAAAGTAAATGCTCGTGCATGTATAACTGTTCACACCGGGTTGAACGACACCTTCTTTGGAGATGATCGATGGAAATTGTGTCGACCATACCACAGGGTGACCAAAAATGCCTTGACTCACTAAGGGTAATCGTTCACTCTTATGAATTGCTTTCGGTAGATCATTTAGGATATGTTTGATCTCTAAATCTAAGAAGAACTCATGATATGCGGTCACATAGAGTCCATCAAGTTCATATAAACCTAAATCCGAGTCATCTAAAATAAATGTCGGTATGTTTCCCATGTCTCGAAAGTAAAAATTGATGTCAATTAACACATGGATATAGTCTTTAATGATATTGTATGTTGCTTCATCATATGTAAGATTTTTAAGTTCATAAACACCATTGGTGAAAATGAGTTCATCATTTAAATAGGTAAACATCCCACGGAAGCGATATTTGAGTTCGCGATCTTTAACCTTATTATCTTCAAGATAATTCCTAATCTCATAGAACGTGGGGAGCACCTCATGGGGTGTATACCGTTGAATCAATTTGACATCATCAGCGATGTAGCGATAATGACCATTATGATACGAAATTTTAAGATCAACAAGGACCTCATCATTGATTTTTAGCTCATCAACATCAGGATACTCGATGAATACGTGGTCTTTTCCATCATAGAGGATAAAGCCATCATACGTGATCAAGATGATGCGTGCTTGTACATAAAAATCACCGGGATAACCATCAAATAATACAGAGATGTCTTCAAGGATATCATCAGGAAGCTCACCGGTATAAAGCTCTCGATCGTCGGTATACACGATATCTGGATAGGTCATCGTCACATTGAACTGGGGACGAAAGCCAAGAATACTGACATTAAAATAATACGTCCCAAGACCATAAGGCTCTTTGATATCTTGAGGATCGACTAATGTCTTTGGTAAATCAAAGCGTTCTATCGTTCCATTGCTATATTCAAAACAGATTTTGACCATCGATAAGTCAAAAAGGTTGCTGGGGATTTTTTCGGTTGGTGGTTGGAAAAAGACGGTATTGAATGTGACACCGGGATCAAGATCAACGATATAGATGACGATGTCCTTTTGATATCCTCTATACGTGAACGTAATCTCATGCAATCCCTTGTATGTCAATAAGGTTTGATCATAGATGGATAGCATGGATGAATCTAAGTTCACCAACTCTGTCGTTTCATCCTCGTAAGTGACACGAAAAGTGACCATGGATACGTTGAAGGTGTTAAGGTCATACAGGTCATCTTGAACAAAGGTGATGTTGATCACCTCTTTTTCTTGAGGTATTTCTGTTTCAATGGGCGGTTCTGATTCATCAGGTATCTCTGTGCAACTGACGAACACAAAAAGTAGAACCATTAATCCTATCATCTTGAAAAATTTCATGTTCCCTCCCACGGTTACTGATTATGTATACTTTAGCATGTTTTATTAAACATGTCAAAATGTGATTGATTCTTTTATTCTTTGAGTTGTTCAATCACATAATTGGGTAATGCGAAGCATCCCTTATGCAAATCAAGATTATAGTATGTTGTCTTCTGACCACACGCATGAATATAACTTGATTGAACATCCCTTAAGGGATGATGTGTCTTGGATGCAAAACCAAAAAGCCAATGACCTGATGGATACGTTGGGATGAATGCTTGATAGACTTCAGCAATCGGAAATATACGCTCGATCTTTTGATGCGCACGGCGCATCTCTAAAGCCTCTTTTGTAAAGTAAGGACTTTCGTGTTGATTGATTAAGATGCCATCAGAACTTAGACGGTGATAACAATGTTCATAGAACGCTTGTGTGAATAGTCCTTCTCCTGGTCCTATCGGATCGGTGGAATCAACGATGATTAAATCATATGTCTTCGTTGTTTTTTTAACATACGCGAGTCCATCTTCAAAGAATAGATGAACTCTTGGATCGTCAAAACCGATAGCTGTCTTTCTAAAATGGGTTTGACAAACGCGAACCACTCTCTCATCAATCTCAACAAGATCGATCTTCTCGATGGTGGGGTATTTCGTGAGTTCTCTTGCACTTCCACCATCACCCCCACCAATGATTAACACGTTTTTGATTTGTGGATTGACTGACATCGGGGTATGGATAATCATTTCATGGTAAATGAATTCATCTTTTTCATTGGCCATCATGATGCCATCAAGTGTAAAAAAACGACCAAACTCTAAGGAGTCATACACATCGATGACTTGAAAAGGTGTTGTTTCATGATGAATGTGCGCGTTGATTTCAATTTGAAATTTGACGTGGGGTGTCCACATTTCTGTAAACCAAGGCATCCAAATCCCTCATTTCATTTTTGGGATATTCATCCCATAAAAGATCTCTGCTATTTCTTTATTGATCTCTGCGTAGATTTTAAGTTTTTCTGAATCTTTTAAATCGCTGGATAAAACATTGAAGAGATAATTATCGAGATTATATTGATTAAGCATCATCTTGGTGTGGTAGATGTTGGAATGATCAAGATTCATATCGATGGCTGTGTAGAGTTTAAGGGTATCTTCATCAATATAATCTTGAATAGAATGCATATCGTGATCTCTAAAATGCTTATTGCCATCGATGTCACGGGTGAATCCTCTCACCCGATAATCCATGATGATGACATCCGAATCAAAGGAATGAATCAAATAATTCAATGCCTTATTGGGTGAAATCTTTCCACAGGTTGACACATCAATATCGACACGGAAGGTTGCTATGGACTGATCGGGATGGGTTTCTGGATAGGTATGTACGGTTAAATGTGATTTGTCCAAGTGTGTGACCACACTTTCTTTTTGTAATGTGAGTTTTCCCATGTTACACGATGCATCGATCTGATGCTCATCGACTTTATCTTCTGAGATCATGATCGTAACGCTCGCTCCTACTGGATCATAATCTTGTTTGGCGATATTTAAAACATTCGCATCAATGATTTTTGCGACATCGAGTAAGATCTTCGTCAAACGATCAGAATTGTATTGTTCATCGATGTATTCGATATACGCTTTCCGTTCTGCTTTGGTTCGCGTATAACACACATCGTAGATGTTAAAACTGAGTGTTTTCGTTAAATTATTAAAACCATATAATCGAAGTTTATCCATGTTGTCTTCCTCCTAAAAAGTGGTTGAAACACACTTCATTTTAACATAAAATGAACGAAATACGACGTTATATATTCATCATTTATCAGGTTTTAGCCGCTTTAAAAGATATGGAGAATGATCGGAAACGCGCATGACAAAAAATAGCCAATAGAAAGACGTGATAAACATGATCCGTTGTAATATCCCCATAATCGAAGGATATAGCATCATGAAGAGTGAAAGGAAAGTTGATAAACCAGCGATTCCTATGGCAAGATAACGTTGTTTGTTGTTGCTCATCATCCCATGACCAAACGAAAGAAAGACAAAACTCGTTCCCGTGAGGGTTGCGAAAATAGAATGGAGTTGATCCTTCCATACAACACTTGAATACCCATCAACAAAACTTGCATGCTGAAAAATACCTGCCATCATTAAACTTGCCGCGAAAACAAAACCAAATATAAAATGATACATCGTTTTTGTTTTCATGATGCAAGAAATCGCAGATAGCCCAAGAAGGATGAATGTCACATTCATGATCCATGCATAAGGTGAGCCCTGAGCACCGAGATGAGAGGTTGTGTGTATAATCATGGAATACCCCTCAAAACTAAAAAAAGGAAGACATGTTGATACTAGAATAAAGATGATATAGATCACGACTTGATGATAATCGCTAACTTTTCTCATGTTTCAAACACACGTGATGCATGACATCACTTTCTCCTTTTTTTTAGAGATGCACCATCGATGGGTCCAAAATCCATTCCTGACAAAGCTTCTCCTTCGGATAAGATAATTAATACGATGATACTGACTAAGAAGAAGGCACCAAAACTGACCCATGCCATCTCTTTACTCAAACCTTTAAAGGAATCGGTGGATGCGATGATACCCACCATGAAGAAATAGATGACATTTAGATAATAAAATGATAATCCAGTAAATGTATCGACACTAAGCCATAAAATGAGAGATGTGATGAAAGAAATGAAGATAACGATTGATATTACCCATTTGAGATGACGCTTGAAAAAAGGGATGAACGTGATAACTCCAAACCCGATGAGAAGACTCATTGAAACAAAGATTGCTGTCAAAAAATCTTCACGTGCGAGATCAAATGCTTTAAAGACATAATAAGCGGTGATGGATAATCCTATACCCATCATGTTGAATACGAAAGCTAACCAGTAAAAAAATGTATGCATTTTTCCTAACTGGTAGATCAGTATCCCAACAATCATCAACAAGATGCCAATGACAAGTCCTATCCACTTGTTATGACCGACCAAATACTTAAAACCAAAGACGATGGATAAACTGATGATGATTAATCCAATACATGCAACCCCACCTATAACCAATCGCTTATAAGACATAAGATCCCCCATATCATGATTTACTTCTATTATACAAAAGAATGATGTGTTTAAGCTCATGATTATACAATGGTTGAGTCATCAAGAAAAAAATCCATGTCAAGATATGACGCTTGATCAGGGATTTTTGTTGATGCTTAATGGTGCTGTAAGATGATGTTTTGGATAAACTGATCCAATGCATGGATGCCTTCATCATTCATTTTAAAGACACCTGAATCTTCAATGACACGTTCGAAACGACTTCCTATTTCTCTTTTGAGTTCATCCCATGTCCGAATGTTTTTCTTTTTTAAATCGTTTAACCAAGCTTCATGATGTATCATTTTTTGACTGATGGAGCTTTCACCCTTCAAGAAAGACAATCCTTCTTCCATTTCTGTTTTTAATCGTCCTGGTAAAATCGCTAATCCCATGGCTTCGATCAATCCAATGTTTTCCTTTTTGATGTGGTGAACATCTACGTGAGGGTGAAAGATACCGTCAGGATGCTCCACCGATGTTCGATTATTTCTTAAAACAAGATCGACTTCATAGACATCATCTTTTTTTCTTACTATCGGGGTGATGGTTTGATGAGAAACACCATCAGTCATCGCACGTATATCCAGTTCTTCACAATCATACGTTTTCCATGCTTGATAGACTTTCCAAACCATGGACTGAAGTTGACCACGATCTTTTGAGATGCATCGAATCGTCGACAATGGCCAGTAAAGAAGGTGAAGCGAAAGATTGTTGAGATGATAGGATTTCATGATCGACGCATCCTCGATGGGAAAGTGGTATCGTCCAGCTTGAAAGTGATCGTGGTTTAAAATGGATCCTCCAACAATTGGAATATCAGCATTCGATCCGATGAAATAAGAAGGAAATTGATCGACAAAATCGAAAAGATAAACCATTGTCTTTTCGTGAATTTTCATCGGTCGATGTTCATCATGTAAGATGATTGCATGCTCATCGTAATACAAATAAGGCGAATATTGAAGATGCCATGTTTCACCACCTAAAGTGATGGGAATAATCCGTAGATTTTTCCGGGCATTCCAGTAGTTTTGTTCATTTTCCTTGCACAAGACACATTTGGGGCGACCTTCGATGAGTTGATCTTTGGACTTTGCGATATCTCTTGGATCTTTTTCAGGTTTTGCAAGATTGATGGTGATCTCGAGTTGTCCATATTTCCCACGATAAACCCATTGAATATTTTTCTTTAACCGTTCTTCTTTGATATAGTTCACCCGTTTAGAGAGTGTGTATAAGTAATGTGTTGCATACTCCGGATGAATGTTATAGAGATCTTTGAAGCGTTTTTTCACATGTGCGGGTGGATCCATCACACAGTCATAGAGAAACGCTTCAAAGGCATCGCGTTCATCACTCGTATCCATGGGAAAAAGACCCCTTTTGAACCCTTCATCCATCATCTTCTGAAGGATATCTTTTTGATCGATGATGAAATCATTGACTTCATCATCTGAACAAGAAAAAACGTGGCATAATGTCCTTTCTTTTTCTTCACGAACATCCTCTTGACATATTTCTTGTTGAATGGCAAGATCAACAAACTTCTGAATCAGTTGTTTCATCATCGTTGATCATCACCGGTGAGTTCACGAACACCATCGACAAAATGAACCACATAAAAGGATGGCATCAATCCTGTTTTTTGTTGATAGATACGGCTGATATCTTGTTGAATGGATTTTATCTGATCATTTCGAACTAATGCAATCGCACATCCACCAAATCCAGCACCGGTAACACGTGCACCACATGCACCCGATGCTTTGGCAGCACCCACCAATGTATCCAAATAAATCCCTGTGACTTCATAATCTTCTTTGAGTGATTGGTGGGATTGATCAAGCAGTTTCGCAAATCCCATAACATCATGTTCTTCCATCATCGTTTTGGCTAAAATCGTTCTTGCTTGTTCGGTGACGACATGACGAACTCTTTTCCATAAGATGGGATCAGTGAGCTCCTGATGAATCCAATCGAGATCAGAGATGGTGTATTCACAAAGATGCACTACCCTTTTCTTAACCGCAAGTTTTTGCAGAGCTTCTTTGCATTCTTTAACACGCTCATTATACTTGGATTCTGTTGTCTTTCTTTTGTAGTTGGTATTCATGATCAGCCATGTATAACCTTCGAACTGTGCACGTGCTGGAACAACCTCAAGTGTATCAGTATTCATCAAAAGTCCATGATCTTTCATACCGGAACTGATCGCTAGTTGATCCATGATTCCACAGTGCATACCCATAAAATGATTTTCCACATGTTGGCCTAATAAAGCCATCTCTTGGCGTGATAAACCTAAATCATAAAGGGTATTGCAGATATATGCAACTAACACTTCTAAAGATGCAGATGATGATAAACCTGACTGCGGTGGAAGATTACCCCATATCAGCAAATCAAAACCACACGCTATCTTAGCTCCGCGTTGCATCAACTCATGAATGATTCCTATAGCGTAATTTGCCCAACCTTGATTGTCATCATAGTGAAGCTGATGAAGATCGGTCGAGATAAGGCCTTGTTCCATAAAATTATAAGAATATAATCTGATCAAAGCATCTTTTCTTTTCCTAACGGCTCCATATGTTCCGAGATGAATGGCTGCTGGAAAAACAAATCCTCCGTTATAATCGATATGTTCACCGATGAGATTAACACGTCCCGGTGAAAAAAAGAGTCGTGGTTGATCCCCTGGAAATTGATTTAAAAATCGTTGTATAAGATCCATCGTCGTATCTTTCCTTTCTTAAAATAAAAAGGGTAAGTCATGAACATCACTTACCCCATGTTGGTCCGAGAACCTTGAGTTTTTGTTGATCGATGACGAGTTTATCCATGAAAACTTGTCGATTTTCAGAGGGTGCATCATGGTGCGTATGCACGTGATACACGCAATAAAGTTGTCCATCAGGTCCCTCAACGATCGAATTATGACCTGGACCAGAGATTTGATTGTGAACCGATCGTAGAATAGGATTTTCTAAAGCTTTGGTAAATGGCCCCAAGGGTGATTGAGCAGTTGCATATCCAATGGAATAACTTGATGATGCATAAAAACCTGCAGAGAACATCAAATAATAGATACCTTGATGTTTGATCATAAACGGTCCTTCATTCCATCGCCAATTTCCGGTGACACATTCCCACGGTTGTTCAGGCTTCATTATAAGTTTCGGTTCCGTGATCATTTTTGTCAGCGTTTCGTCAAGTTCAGCGACATAGATATGGCTCTCATGTCTATCTTCAAACACATGTTCTGAGCAATCTTTATCAAAATAGAAATATGCATGTCCATCTTCTTTAAACACATGTCCATCGATCGTCGCATATCCAAAATCGAACATCGGTTTTTGATCATAAACATCGATAAAAGGTCCCAATGGACTTTTCGAAGTTGCAACCCCAATTCTTAGTGAGTGATTGACTTTGGAACGTGCTGAGTAATGCATGACAAAGTGTCCTTGATGGTAGACAACTTCAGGTGCCCAGTAATCCTTATATCCAAAGCTCTGTTCATTCATCGTATAGACTTGGATGGGGGTTGACCAATGGGTTAAATCAGTCGATGTCCAGCAATAAAAACCATCAATAAAAGATGTTGCGTAAAGATAATATGTAGATCCGTGTTTTAAAACATATGGATCACCAATGTTGGTAATCCCAATTGGATTTTTCATCATTTAACTCCGTTGATTGCCAGATATTCTTCGTATGTCAGTTTTAGTTCTCTTTTGGGATTCATGACCCCATTAACTTCTTGTTCGACATCTGTGGTCTGTGTCAAACAATAGCCTGAAAATAAGGGGTGTTGCATAATCGCATGAGTCAAATCGAATAGTCTTTGTCGAAAAGCTTCTTTTGTTTGAACTTTGTCACCGTAACCCCATCCCTCATCGGATTGGAAGGCAACTCCACCGTATTCTGAAAAGATGATGGGTTGTCCCATATCGTGATAACCTTCTGCAAAGATACTTCTAACCTTCGTTTGATTTGCGACTTGATGATTCATTAATCCGATGACGTCTTGATACATCTTGTTAAGTACATCCCCACTGGATACATAATTGTGGATGGTGATGAGATCAGAGATGGTGTGCTCCCATCCATCATTTGAGATCACAAAGCGTGTGGGGTCCATGCTTTTGGTAAGGTGATAAAGTGCAACACTAAAACGTTGTTGATCCTGATCATGCATGATGTGATGAAGACCCCAGGACTCATTGAATAAGACATAGGTCATGATGGAAGAATAATGACGATGTTGTTGTAGAATAGATAACCATTCATCGGTTACTCTTTTCATCATTTTCTGAGAAAATTCATACGCTGAAGGCATCTCCAACCATACATATAATCCTAAGACATCGGCATAATAATAAAAGCGTTCATCTTCAATTTTTTGATGTTTGCGAATACCGTTATATCCCATGCGTTTGGTCAATATCAAATCGCTTAAGAGTGCATCTTGACTCGGTGCGGTTAATCCCGATTCAGGCCAATAGCCTTGATCGAGTAACATCTTTAAATAAACGGGTTCATCATTGAGGTAAAGCGCACGACCAACAGATTTCCATTGTCTCATCCCCACATAACTTTTGGCTTCATCAACGATAACATCATGGTGTTTTAATCTCAAGATAAGATCGTAGAGATGAGGATGATCGGCATGCCAAGTCATCAGTTTAAACTGGTCTTGATCTGTTTTCATCTCAAGCGTGAGATGACCTTGTTCATGCATGATGAGTTGACTCACTTTTTGAATCAACTGACCTTCAAATAGGATCTCAATCTCCATCATGGTATGTTCATGATGAAGTTGAACATCATAGTCAACGTTAAGTAACATCTTTTCAACATCAGGTGTCAAGATGACATGTTTGAGATACGTTTTTGGGACTGCTTCAAGCCATACCGATTGATAAATCCCATTCGTTTCAACATACCAGCAACCAAAACTTTCTTTTTTCCACCGCTGCTTACCACGAGGTTGCATCGTATCCCATGAATCATGCACACGTATGGTCAAATCATTTTGACCTTCGCGAAGTGCATGGCTAATATCCATGGTGATACGATGGTACCCCCCGATATTTTTTCCTATAAAGATACCGTTGACCCAAACCATGGTTTCATCATCGCTTTTCTCAAGGTGCAACAAGGTCGTTTCTTGAGTGCAATATTCAAATGTCAGATGATACCAGATGATCTCATGATGGTGTGTATCATGAATGGTGCTCATTCTTGTTTGATACGAAAAAGGAACGATGATGGATCGATTTTTTTCCCAACGTGAAAACCATTGTTGTTTTATGCCTTGATCCTCATCATCAAAAGCAAAATCCCAAACACCATCCAACAACATAAATGATGGACGTGTCAATTGAGGTCTAGGATGTTGATCGATATGACTGTTTGGAAATTTCATGTTTATTTAATCCCGGTACGGGCAACTCCTTCAATAATTTTATCTTGTAAAATGGCATAAACAATAACGACCGGAACAATCGCTAAGATAGCGGCAGCCATGGTTAATCCGTAATCATAATTATAGGTTCCAGCTATCTTTGATAATCCAACCGGGAGTGTCCACATGTTTGCATCGACACCAGAGAATTGGATGAGTGGCCATAAATAGTCATTCCAGTTTCCCATGAACGCGAAGAGTGCAGCAACCAATAATGCTGACTTGGAAAGCGGTAAAACAATTTTTAAGAAAATACCGAAGTTATTCAAGCCGTCAATCTTCGCACTTTCAATGAGTTCATATGGTATGCCTAAGAAAAATTGACGTAACAAGAATAATCCAAAGACACCACCGAGTCCTGGAATGATTAACGATAACCATGAACCAAACCATCCAAAGTCTATGGTCATGGTAATTAAAGGCACCAAATTGATGACTGTTGGAATCATGGTGGTACTTAATATGACCCAAAAGATCTGATCGCGAAACTTAAACTTTAAGATTGAAAATGCATAAGCAGCAAAACTGATCACCATCAAATAAAGAACTGTATAACTGCCAGCAATGATAAAGCTGTTCAACATCCAACGCATGACGGGTGTATCCGGTCGATTAAACAAGCCTTGATAATGTTGAAGGGTAAATGTCTGAGGAAATAAACTTGTGGGATTGGATGATATATCTTGCGGTGTTTTAAAGGATGTCGCTAACCCCCATACAACAGGTGTTAGCCATAGGATAGAGATGATCAAAAGAATGATGAAACTGATGTTCTTTCGCTTGTTTTGAACAGCACGAATCGCCATTATGCATCACCTCTTCGCTTAATGATTTTCGCCTGAACGATGCTGATGACAACCATTAAAATCCCCATTGAAACCGCCATAGCGGTTGCAATTCCTGGATTGGCATTCGTTCCTAAAGCTAAAGGTCTAATACGCATCATCAACACCGTGGTTGAAAAATCAGGTCCACCATTGGTCAATAAATCAGGTTGTCCATAGACACCAAAGGATGCTAGAACGGTCGTAATCATCACGATTAGCATTTGAGGTGCTAAGCTTGGCATCGTGATATAGCGGAATGTTTGGATATAGTTTGCACCATCGATTGATGCTGCTTCATACAAACTTCGATCGATATTCTTTAATCCTGCGCCTAAGATGACCATGTTTGTTCCCATTGTCCACCATATGGTGACAACAATGATGGAAATCCATGCCCAAGGTTGACTGACTAAAAAGGGGATTTCATTTAACCCTAATTTGAGAAGTAATGCATTAATAAAGCCACCATTGGTATAAAATTGCCATTTCCAAATCAAGATCACAGAGGAAATAGATAAAACGGTTGGCATGAATAAAATGGTTCTAAAAACTTTGTAGCCTTTGGGTTCCATATCGATCAGAGCAGCTAAAATCAATGGTATCATGACCAAAAAGGGGACAGAAAAGATGACAAAAATGAGTGTATTTTTTAGTCCAGACCAAAAGTATCGATAATAGATGCCATCAGATTCAAACCAGATTCGACGAAAATTATCGAATCCAATGAATCGTGTCTCTTCAGGGAAAAAGAGATTCCAGTTGAATAAACTGATCACCAATCCATAGATGAACGGAAAGATGAAAAAGACGGAAAAGAGCACAAGATAAGGCAGTAAAAAGGCATACGCACTTGCGTGTTCTTTGACGATGCGCTTCATCCGTCTTCTTTTCATATCCAAAGAGATTTGCATGGCGTATCCTTTCTATCGACGAGCTTCTTGTAATAAGAGCATCGCTTCTTCTACAGCAGCATTGAGTAAGAGTTGTGCGTTATAATTGCGATTGGACATCGCTGCAGTCACACGTGAATAAATCGGAGAATAAGCTTGATGGAAATAAGGGGATTGTGCTGAAATTCTAAAGTTACTTAGGTTTCCGAATCCTGCATGATAGGGAAGTGCTTGATACTCAGATGTTGCACGTGCAATATTGGATGCAGGAATTTGCCCAGCAGTAGCCCAAATATAACTATGATCACCCACATACTTCACAAAAGTCATCACGGCTTCCTGTCTCCTTGCTGTCACTTCAACCGATGCTTTAGGGATAACAAACGTATGCGAACGAACCGGAATTTGGTTTTTTGTTGTCGTCTCTGTCAAATTAAACATGGATGATACCGGAATGACGCCAAAGTTAATGCCTGATTCAACCATGCTATTGAGCATCCAGCTGCCTTGAATGTGGAACAGTGCTTTTCCTGTTTGAAACATGAATAGATCTTGGTCTACACCCAAGTTAAGGGGTGATAATCCTTCAACATGGATCAGATCAGTCACCGCTTGAAGTGCTGCGATACCTGCTGGAGAATTATACGCAGGATCACCATTTGCATCGATTTCTAATCCATTATTTTGATATAAAGATGCTGTAAAAATCCATTCGGATGGCCAAACTGAAGATAAAGGTAGACCCCAAAATTGGCTGTTCGTCACTTTTTCACCTGTTTGAACCGTTTTGGCTGCTTGAATGAGTTCTTGGCGATTCGTTGGAACACTTAAACTGTATTTGTTGAGTAAGTCTTTGTTATAGTAAATCCCTACGGTGTGCACATCGAGTGGAACACCATAAAGTTCATTTTCAAAATAGAGAGAATTAAAGATATCGGTGATGTAGTCAGATGACTTGATATCGACGCCTGAAGATTCAATATAATCCTCGAGTGGAATGATCAAACCTGTGTTCGCATAACTTTGAACTAAGTAGGAGTGCATGATCATGACATCCGGACCTTTTTTCATTGGCACAAGTAAATTGATGTTGGTGTAATAATCGACTTCATTGGTAAATGTTTCAATGACTTCAATTTCACCTGTATGTTCTGCATTAAACTGAGCCACCAGTTGACGCATGACGGATCCATCAGCTCCCGTCAGTGAATTCCAATATTTCAAACTGATTTTACCGACTTCATCGGTCGGTTCGTTTGTTTGACCTCCACGGCATGCGACAAGTGTCAACATGAAGATCAAAGCTAATAATATGTACATGATTTTTTTCATGATTTTCCTCCAAATCTTTACCATGATGTTTTCATACTCATGGTGTGCGTGGTGTGATCATAGGTACTGCTTGCTGATTATTTGATGGCATATTTCCAAATACATAAGGCCATCCCTGTTCATTCCACAATATGCGATCAACCATTAAACTGCGTCGTGGTGAATTCCCGAAATTCGCGGCTTCACTGACGTCAAATGCATGATACAAAATCCATTCTTGACCCTCATCATCTTGTATGATTGAATTATGCCCAGGTCCTTTAAAATATCCGCTTCCGATCAAGACTTGAAAGCCACGATACGTTCCAAGCATGCTGCGCATATCATGATCAATATAAGGTCCCATCGGTGATGTTGATCGTCCAACTCTCACATTATATGTGCTCTGATGGCCGTCACAACATGTTCCTGAGGATAAAAACATATAATAATACGATCCTTTTTTATAGATAAATGGCGCTTCATAGGTTGCTGCATTCCATGATGTCGATGTATCAAGACCAGCCAGTAAAATTTTGGTGTTTTTAGCATGATCTCCATCTTTTAATGCTAAACCATCAGCCGTCAATTCGACACCGTAAATACCTCGAAATGAACCCCAAATCATGTAAACCTTCCCCTCAGCCACAAAAACCGTGGGGTCAATGGAATTATTGACCTCGATTTGGAGAGAGCGGAGGATTGGCCCTTGATCGGTCCACGGGCCAAGGGGGTGGTTTGCTGTTGCTACGCCGATACCTGGATTGGGGTCACCCCAGGTTGATAATGAATAATACAGATTGAAGGTGTCCCCAATTTTGACGATATCTGGTGCCCAAAGTCCTGCGTTGAGTGTTCCCCATGTGGGTCGTGTTTGAAGCGTAAATGCACTCGTTTCATAGACCCACGTGACAAGATCTTCAGACGATAAAATTGGAATATGTTTTACGCCGTATTGATCGCCCCATTGGCCATAATCTTGCGTTCCAAAAGCGTAATAGATACCATCATGTCGAATGACAGATGGGTCTGCAAAAACGGGTTCGTACACAGGATTGAGATATGTTTTTGTCTCAACAGGGGTTTCTGTTGGTTCGTTTTGACAGCTTATCAACATAGAGACTGCCAAAACCAATAGGATCAATGCGTAAAGTTTTTTCATACATACTCCTTATGCTTGTGGTGGATTTAATGTAATATCGTTGACTCTAAAGTAATCAATCGTGACAACATGTGCTAAATTCTTCGCCGCTCCATCACCAAACATAACCACGAATTTTGCATCTTTGGTTGCTGTATCTGCGGTGATCGTCACGGTATATGTCAAGACAGCATATTCACCAGCAACCAATACGATTTCTGTATTAGCACCAGTTGCAATACCCGCATATCCTTTTGCACGGTCTTCAATCCAAACACGGATTGTACGAGAGATTGAACTCTTAATTCTAACTTCGACTTGATAGGTATGACCCGCAACAAGTTCACTACCTGTTGATTGATATAATTGGTTATTCCATGGATCTTGACCCAATTGGTTTTCAACAAAAGTCACAACCATTTCACCAGCACCATTGACAGCACCTGTGATGTTATCTAATACCCAGGGTTCATGGGTAGTATCGAATTCTTGGTTGAATGGGCTATACTTGTAGACTTGGAATTCATCAACGGTGACTGTGATGTTGTTTTGTTGCAAACCATCACCATTACCGAGTAATAAACCAATCTTAGCATCCGTATAATCCTTATCGGCTGTGAAATGAATTTCATAAGTTGTCCAGTCGGTTCCTACAACTGCTTGAATAAGGGTTGGAGCGATTTGGGCAAATCCACTTGCTGGATGAACCACTTCAACATCAACTTTACGTTCTTGTGAAGCTTTTAAAACAATACGCACAACATACGATTCGCCTTCTCTAAAGACAGATGTTGCTTGTTGTAATTGAATATGCCATGATGCAGAAGATACGTTAGTGACTAAAATCGAAACTGTACCATTACCATTATCGGTAAATGTTGCAGCACCTGTACCCACGGTTTGGATAACGTCTTGTGTCCATCCGGTAAAGCCATTGTTAAAGCTTCCGTTAATAGCTTGATATTCAAAATCTTTGGCTAACGTGAAACTGATACGTCTTGTAGCAAACGCAACACTACCATTTGAAAGTTCAACCACATAGGTTAAATAGTAGGTGGATGCGACCATCACGGATTGTGGGACTACACCAAGAACAGTGACATCATTAAGCGATGCACCAGTCACTGATACACCCGCTAATGGATCAAAGTTCGAGAAATCACCTGATACAGCTTGGACGTCTCCAAGACCAGAGAATGTCACCGATGTTGCCTTGGTTACTTCTTCAATATTGATCGATTTAATGTTTACAACATGAGGATTGCCATCCACTTTATCTTGTTCAAGTTGATTACCAAGATATACAACCACTTTGATGTTATCATAATTCTCACTTGATGTGAAATACATGGTGTAGGTTGTCATCGCATCATCGAGTGCAATCGGCATAAATCCAGGATTTAACATCGCGAAACCATTATTGGGATCTTCATATCCAACCGAAATAGAACGTGCATCGGGTGATGAAGCTTCAACTGTTAACTTATATGTCTTGTTCGCTTTGAAGACAACATTCATCTGATAAAGTTGAACAGCCCACCATGATGTTCCTGCATTTTGAATGGTTACTGCTGCACCAGCTGCGGTGTAAGCTACGGTTGCTGCTCCACCTGGTTTATCGAGTGTCCATCCGACTGCTCCTAATTCAAAGTTACCATTAGCAACATTGTGACCGACTAAAACAGAAAAGTTCTTTTGTTTTTGTTCAGTGACACCTGTTGAATTGGCAACTTCATACTTGACGGTATATCCACCGGCTAAGTGTGTGGTGAATCCGCCATCATCAACGATTTGGATATCATCGGTGATGTTGCCATCAATCGAGTCTGTTGCTGTGATTCCAGCAAGAAGGTCGACTGCATCACCACGTGTGATGACTTGATCTTCAAGACCCGTCCATGTGATCACACCTTTGGCAGGTGCGTTGTCACATGCAACCAGTGCAATACCCACAAACAGTACAACGAATAAAGCTAGTATTTTTCTCATATTTACTCCCTTTCTTATCTAACATAGCGCCTGCTATGAAATTTACATTATCGTTAATGTTAAATGCTTAATGAACACGGTAAACCGCATTCATCGATGCTTTTATGCTGTTTTTCTAATAACTATTTTGGCTTCGTTCACCAATTTAACAAGAGGTGAATCAAAATTACTCATCCGTTTTTTGAGAGTTTGAATGGTTTTATGCGTCAACTCTTCTTTATGCGTCTCAATGGTTGTCAATTCAACAGGTACCCTTAATCGCTCTTCGATATTATCATATCCTGCAACTGCAATATCACCGGGAACTTGATACCCTCTCTGATGAAGAATCGTGATCACGTCATAGGCCATGGTATCATTGAAACAGAAGATTGCAGTCACTTTTTGTTCAAGTAAATCATCGATCGGTTTGATAAGATTCAAGTCGTAATGCTTAAGAAATTTAGACCTTGAAACAGGCATAGAAATACCTTGTTCATCCAAGTAAGTCCTTAATCCTTCCAAACGCTTAAGCGAACACAAGATATCCTGAGGGGCACCGATATATCCAATGTTTTTATGGCCTTGTTGAACCAATCTTCGACCAATTTCATATCCACCTTGAAAATCATTGGTGTAGATAGAATCTATACCGATGTCATCACCTTCGCGTCCTAAAATGACGAGTGGAATACGATTGATATGAATCGCCTTGACGACATCAGGTGTCGGTTTTAGGAAGGTGATGATCCCATCAATTCTTCTTGAAACCATCTTTTGAAAACTTTCCAAATCAAATTGTGCATTTTCACCCGATGAGGTAAAAATCATAATATCATAATCATCTTTCTTAAGTTCATTGTGAATGAGTTCTGTCATGATCATGTAGTACGGATTGGATAGGTTATCAAACATAATTCCGATCGTCTTTGTAAAGCCGCTGCGAAGACTCGAGGCAACGACATCAGGTATATACCCCATGTCGACAGCTAATTTTTGAACATACTCCCGTGTGCCAATCGAAATATCGGATTTATTTTTCAGTGCTCGAGAAACCGTATTGATGGTTAGACCCGATTTTTCGGCGATGTCCTTGAGTAGCACACGTTTATCAGCCACGATGTTTTATCCTCCTGTAAGCGTTTTACATTAACGTTAATTTAAGTATACAAGAAACCGATCGACGATGTCAAGCGTTTGTATATATTTATGTTGCGAATCTATCTAAATGTAGATAACTTTCATCATCGATCATGGGTCTGCATTAACACCTTTTCAAAAACGATTAAAAGCGTGGTAAAATAGAGACAAATATCTTTATCGGGGGTATATTGATGAATCAGGTACGGAATAAGTTAAAGACTTTAATCATGCTGACTCTATGTCTCCTTCTTTTTGGCTGTATTCGTGATAATCCAATCCTCTCAATAGAAATCGATGCATCCACAATTCCTCAAGATGTCTTGATATCCGAGTTAATTCTTGAAGATATTGACCTTATCATGACGTTCAAAAACGGTGAAATCAAAACCATTTCACTTGAACGGGGTATGATTTCATCTACCGATCTTCAAAAGTTGTCAACCGCTGGTCATCATACTATCACCGTCACCTATCAGTCTTTAACCACGACTTTTTCCATCAGACTCACATCACTGCCTATCTATCAACTCGCCAATGGGTTATATGACTTAAGCAAACTTCCTGATGAGGAAAAAGCTGCCTTGATCACTGCAATGGAAGGGTATTTGATGGAAACGATGTATGGGGGTATCCCACTTTATTCCTATGCACAAAAAGTGATCTTTTCACCTCGTGTCGATTTACGATACAATCACTATCATCACACCTTAGGTTTTTCACTTGCTGATACAACACTTAGCCAAGATGATTCGTCTTCTCTCTTCTATCCTGGTGTTTATGGGATATCTGATCACTATACCTTTAGACAAGCCATCGCCTATGAACCCCCAACACTTCATCCATCCCTTGGACATGATGAAGCCACCAATCAAATGCTTGAGTATTTATCAGGAACACTCTATCAAAAGGTATATAACGAGACCGATCAAGGATACTCAATTATTCCTTCACTCGCTCTTGGTGAACCAAATGCCCTCGATGGAACCATGATCCATGAACAATTGTATGCAACGACATGGACGATAACCCTGAAAAATAACCTGAAGTGGTCGATTCCTGAAGGTGTAAGTGTCAATGATGATGATATTACCGCAGAAGATTTCGTATGGACATTCAAGCAAGCCATCATCAAGGGATGGCCACTCGCTACCTCAGGTGTTTATTCTTTACGAAATATGGGTCTCTATCAGCTTGATCAATATGATAAGGGAACTCGATCAATTGATGAAATAGGTATCACATCAATCTCAAATCTCACCCTCCAATTTCGTTTTACGACTGCAAAATCTAAAAATGAACTCTTATCATACCTCTCACAACCCTCCTATTCTCCTGTTCATCGTGAAATGTTTGAGGACTTGAATCTTGATTATGGAACATCCTTAGTCACCACACCTTCTGCTGGACGTTTTTTCCTTGAAGAATGGGTTGGAAGTGATCGTCTTGTCTTTCAAGCTAATCCTCATCACCCCTTTTATGATGCCTTATCCTTGACAGGTTTCCATGTTCGAATCATCAAGAATCTTCAAACCATCTATGAAACATTCCTTTTAGGGGAACTCGATATGGCTTATGTGCCATGGGATAAACTCAATGATCATCCGCTTGGTGAACATGTTATACTTCAGCCCTCACCTTATGTATGGAGACTAGGTATTAATTCATTGGGCACATTAGAAGCACGCGATGCTTATGTCCAAAAATACCCTGAACTTAAGGTCACAAATCCTTATCGTCCCGAACCCATTTTGATGTATCCATCCATGAGACAGGCGCTTTATTATGCGATTGATCGCACGCAAATGACCGGTGATGGATCCCTTGAATTTCAACCAGAAGGCATGTTGTTATCTTCAAGTTTTTTCATCAGTCCCTTTTCATCTATGGCTTATCGAAGTCATGAACAAGCCACTTTCTTAGCCAATCAATACATGAAATCAAACTTTGGGTTTGATCCGATATTGGCCACCTCTCTTTTTAAAGATGCTGTTGAACAAGCCATTGAAGACGGTTATTATGCTCAAGGAACGAGCGATCATAATACCGTCATTACGATCTATCTTTCGTATCAATCAGGCACAAATACACGAATCGTGGCGATGATGCAACATCTTGAGGAAATGGTTGAAAGCTATCTTAAAGATGATGAACGTCACGTCAACATCGATATCGTCCTTCAAGATATCGCATTCCCATCTTCAAGTATCACGATACAGTTTGGATCTTATGATCTTTGGCTTGGTGCCATCCGTGGTGATCAACTCGATTTACCCTCCTACATGAAAACATTCATGGATGATTCCTTTATTTCATCACCCCTGAATTTAGGTGTTGATACGTCATCGCCTACAATCGATGTGACATATCATCATGAAGGTCAACTCCTCTATGAGACCTGGAGTTATAATGCACTTGTTCATGCATTGCAAGGTCCTCTCTACATCAAAGATGGCACTGTTCAAGAAACCTTTGAAAGTGTTGATGATTTAATCCTTGCACTATACACGAGAGAAGGCAAAGGAACAGACTATCAAAAAATAGAACGTAAAGATATATTAGAAACTTATAAAGCGGAAACCTCTTTGGTGCTTGCTCATGCCCTTAAGGTTGATCAAATTCAAGGGTTCATCGTCACATCAGGTCTTGATGATGCGTTTTTGATTGTGACTAAAAAGGATGATCTTTATCAACTTTATGAACGTTTACCGATCTATCAAGATCGCAACCAAGCAATCACCGCGTATTGCCAAGAAATCTATAGCTTCTATACCTTTATCAGTGCAACCCCGATTTTGACTGATGAAGAACTGATGAATAATGCTTATCTTTCACAGTACTATGATTATCAGACCATCCATCAGATTGCTTCCCATTATGGATTACCTATTACTCGTGTGAAAGTCTACGCTACACTATGGGCTTCTGGAGATCAATCATGGAGTGATGTCTTCATTATGTTTGAAATGGATGGCTATTTTATCCCAATTGATTGGTTATAACATGGCTATAATTTGAATCCACATAAAAAAGTGCAACCACCAGATGATGCGTGATTGCACTTTTTTGTTCAATGTTTAAGGTGTCTATGACATGGTTTGAATAATAAAATAAATAAAATTAAAAGAAAGCATGATGTAGGTGATCGTATGCAACACGAGATTCAATAAAAGTTCATGTTTCTTATACCAAGACCATTTTTCTGAGAAGTAAACAGGAATAATCAACAAAAGATGGATACCAAAGATCAATTCGGGAATAAAACCGTTGGTTCTTTCTTTTGGATAAATGTAACGTGCAACCATGAACAGCGTCATATAGTCTGTCATGATCCAAAAAATAAGATGGTTTTTGATCCAGTTGACATTTTGATTGATCGAAAATCCCCATTTCTTGTAGAAACGATGAGTCAATCCAAACAAAAGTATTGCGATACTAAGTCCATATAGAATCATCCATACATAGGATCCTCTTAACAACATAAAGATCAACGCAATATTGCTTAAGATCATCAGTAAAAGAAAAATCGCAATGATGCCTGAATAGAACCAATCCTTCCTGTTCATCATGACACCTTCTTTCACCTTCATTATACATCCAAGTTGATTAAGCGCATACAACCTGATCAAAGAGATGAAAGATATCCCATATATCCTCTTCGACATTCGATGCAATCCATG
>DIKN01000101.1 GCA_002424575.1 Acholeplasmataceae bacterium UBA5617
ATTTCTTCAGCAAAAGCGCGAATTTTATGAACATTTTTACCACTTTGCGCATCGATTTTTAACGTATGAAATCCTTGGTTTTGATAGTGTTTGATCCATTGGTTGGTGATGTGATCATCGGCTAAATCCATTTTATTGAAGAGGAGCATCATCGGTTTATGCGATATGATTTTAAAGAGTTCAGGATTCATCGATGAAAAGGGAAGTCTTGCATCGAGTAGCACCATGACAAGATCCATCAATTTGACTTTTTCTTTGATTTCACGAAGTGATTTAAACATATGGCCAGGAAACCATTGAATTTGTTTTGATGTCATGAAATCACCCCCATTGGCCATAGACGAAAGACAGCTTTTCCTACGATTTGACTTATCGTGACCGGTCCAACATCGCTTGATCTTGAATCAATGGAATTACTTGCATTGTCACCAAAGACAAGATAATAATCGTGTTCTAAAACTTCATATGTCATATGTTCTTCAATCTTGTTTTTCCCCGATTCATCTAAATCATAAAAGATATCGTTGGGCGATTTCGGGAAATCACCATTGATTTGAATGCGATATCGTCCACCTTCTATCGGGTAAAAGCGGATCACATCTCCGGGTATCGCATGAACACGTTTGATGTAATAGGTATCATCAGCGATATAAACAATGACCACATCATCACGCTTCGGTTGATAATCAAAATGATAAATGAGGACGCGATCACCTTCAGATAAAGTGGGTGACATCGAGGAATATTTAACCACAGAAGGTAACATGATGAACATAAAAACAAAGAAAATGCCCATCAAACTGACGCTCAAAAAAGTGAGCCAGTCCAACACTTCAAAACGATATTTTCCCCATAGACCCTCAGAGATTTCGCGCGCATGTTTATGTTCAGAAATCGACATGACGATGGCGATGATCGATCCGATCATACTCACAACAAACCCTGTCAATCCCCAGCTTAATGCCAATTTCGAGACATTTAATGCATAAAAAATGATGGTTAACATCATAAAGATTACCGTGATGACGAGTGTTTGATAAGCCTTCTTTACGGTCATGATAACCATCCTTTTTCTTATAACTGTGCTAAGATTTCTTCTAGTTCACTCATGGTCACCAACACTTCACGCGCTTTGGTACCTTGGCCTTTAGATACGATTTCATACTCTTCCATCATTTCAAATAAGCGTTGAGCGCGGTTAAAACCGACTTCAAATTCTTTTTGAATGGTGTTAATCGATGAATTCCCCGTTGAAACAACATAGCGTGCAACATCGTGGAATAAATCATCGGTAATTGTTTCTTTATTTTTATATTGCTGTTTTAAGTGATCGTGTTCAAAGATATAATCCGGTTGGACCTGCTTACGAATATAGTCTGTCACCGTATAGATTTCTTCATCAGGGATGTAAGCACCTTGAAGACGATGCGTGCGATCAGCACGTTTTAAGAGCATGTCCCCTTTTCCGAGAAGTGCTTCAGCACCTGCACCATCCAAAATGGTGGTGGAATCCACAAAGGATGAGACCTTAAACGCGATACGTGCAGGAATGTTTGACTTGATGGTTCCTTTGACGACATCGGTGGTCGGACGTTGGGTTGCGACCAAAAGATGGATGCCTGCTGCGCGTGCTTTTTGGGTCAATCGCTGAATAGAGTCTTCAACATCATGAGGTGCAACCATCATTAAGTCAGCTAATTCATCGATGACAATCACGATGTATGGCATTTTCGGGTGGTCGATTAAGCCACGTTTGATGTTATCATTGAACGAGCGAATATCTCTTGCTCTGCTACCTGCAAAAAGTTGATACCGTTTTTCCATTTCATTGACCGCCCAATTTAATGCAGCTGCAGCCATTTTGATGTCGGTGATGACTGGAGTTACCAAATGAGGAAGATCATTATATGGAATAAGTTCGACCATCTTGGGATCAATTAAAATAAGTTTGAGATCTTCAGGTGTATTTTTTAGCAATAAGCTTACCAACACTGTATTCACGCATACAGATTTTCCACTGTTGGTTGCACCTGCAATCAAACCATGGGGCATCGCTTGAATGTCGACATAAATATTTTCGCCATCGATATCCACACCGAGTGCAACCTTTAAGGGATGTTCACGATCTTCAAGGAATTCTTTGGTGTCAACCACATTACCAAAGGCTACAATCTCTGTTTTCACGTTGGGGACTTCAATACCAACATAAGGTTTCCCTGGAATCGGTGCTTCAATGCGGATCGACTTAGATGCGAGATTCATCATCAAATTATCTTGAATCGATAAAACGCGTTTGACATTAACACCGGGTTCCAATGCGATTTCATAACGGGTCACCGTAGGACCCTTTTTCGATCCAGAGACTTCGCCTTCAATGCCAAATTGGGTCAGTGTCGAGTTGATGATATCCATTTGATCGAGCAACCATTGCGGTTTCTCATCGAGATCGCGCTGTTTCTTGGAAAACAAGGTGACGGGTGGATAGAGATATTGTCTGTTGACTTGAGGGATGAATGTTTCTTTTTCAAAGTGTTTTTCTTGCGTAGGGTTTTGTTCACCACGCCCACCAAAATCAGAGGTCACCACCGGTTTTTCAAAGGTCGGTCTGCGGTATGTTTCGACTTCAGGATCACGATCAACCTTCTTTTCTTCCATGATGGGTGGCACATAAGCCACCGTACGCTTCGGTTCTGGATTGGCCTTGAATGGCATGGGATCCATGTCTGGCTTTAAATCAACGACTTTTTTACCAATCGGTTTTAACGTTTTCTTTTCTTCTTTGACGTCACCATCTTGATGTTGATCAGGTGAATAATTGGAAGGACCAAAATACTCTTCACGCGTCTTCATCGATACGATATTGGTAAATTCATAGTACTTATTGCCATGCTTTTTAATGGCTTCTTCTTCAGAAAGTTTGGGTTTTGTCCGAAATGCATCAAAACGACGCACGGTATCGCCGGTATCCTTAACCGTGAAAGGTACGGTGACGACATCTTTAACACTGCGTCCAAAAATAGGGGATACAAAGCGATCCTTTTTATATTTAGATTTACTTCGTATGCCTTCAAGTTTGACAAACTGAAAGATGACAAAAGGGTCTTTGACCACATTCAATTCAGGATTTGTCTTTTCTTTTCTCATGTCACACATCCCCCTGTTCTTCAACTTGTTTAAGTTCTTTTCTTAAGTCTTTATAAATCTGATCGACATCCGTGTCAATTGTTTTTTCTGCATTGAAAACTTTCTTGCTGTAAATCTTGTACGTTTCTTCGCCTGTGATTTTGATCAGTGCGATACCGATATGGACAGTAACCACTTGCAAAGCGACTTCATACGTAAATCGACGTACCCAATACACCGGGTTAACTGCATTCAATATAGCACCTGCAGCTTTCGTCATACCCGAGTATTTTTTCGCTGTTTTGACAATCGGATTATTTTCAATTTTGGTTTTCACTTCATTCATTTCAACAATCTTGGCGAGCGTCCATCCCCGTGTCAATCTTAAAATGCGTGAGGAGGACATCAATTCTTGAAAGCGATTGGTGATGTAATGATTGAGCATCATGGTTTCATCAATGGTTAACTCAAGATAGGGATATTTCGATTTGGGATAAAACTTTTTCGCGATATCGACCGATAATTCGCGGTTAACTTCGAGTAAATGCTTACCATATCCAACTGCTTCACGCTGTTCTTTATCTTTAAACAGTTTGATAGCATCTTGAATCAGCCACTTGATTTCTTCTTCATCGATATCTTGCTCATCGGTTTTTCGAAGTCTCAACCCTTTATTCATGCTTTTCAAAACTGCATAAACATAGAGCAAAAGGAGGATAATAAATCCAAAGCTTATCCCAAGGAAAAAACTGATTAACGTGGATAAATCGAAGCGTAATGGACCTAAACTCAAGAAAATGAACATATATGCCTTTCCTCCTAAAGATAATTATACCATGTCTTTCTTGCAAGTAGGTATCTTACCCAAACAAAAAGGAGCCAAGCTCCTTAAGTGTTTGATGGAATATCGTGATAGAACGTGAAGATAACGAGTTGTGCGATCGCGCCATCTGTCGTCATGGTGACATTGAACTGTTGAATGTAGTAGAGCCGATCATGCGCATATAGTGCTTCAATAAAATCAAGAAGTTTTGCGGGTTCTGTCACCGTGATGTTCATTGAGATTCGTACATATCTAAGTTGAGCGGGCATCGTAGCTGTAAAGGGAGAAGCCACTTGGGTGTTATAACTAACCGCATAATTTGAAATGCTTTGGAAAGATGCTGCATTTCTCGCTTCTAAAAGTTCAGTGCTTACCACATACTGATCAAACGTTGTGGGAAGATAAGGTAACAGTTCATCAATGGTTTGATAGGTGATGGGTTGTTCGGTGGATAATAATTGATTGATTTGTCGTTGTATCAATCGCTCTTGCTGTTCGAGCTCATAAAGTCTTGATTCTTGAAGATTGATGACACCAAAGTAGCCTGCGATCGCCAACAAGAAAATCACAATCAATAAATATATAAACTTAACTTGACTAATTTTTTTACCAAAAATATCGTATTTACGCATAGTAAATTGTCACCTCCATCGTATTCGGTGAGGTTAAACGATAGGTAGGTCTTACACTGATCCAACGTGTTGAAGTGGGTTGATTGATAATGCCATGCGCTTCAAATAAGGCTAACACAAATTCATAAAGATGGGTATCCGATGTGCCATTGATGATGAGGATGATTTCATTTTGTCCAGGACGAACTTGATAGGTCGTCAGTGTAACATCGGCATCTGTCAGTGCAACTACATCCATAATGTATGTGCTAAACACATCTTGCTGGTTGATAATATGATGATATGCGGTGTTATGATTTAACTGATTAATGGGATAAACAGGGATGGAGGGTGTCTCTTCAATCAGCATATCAAGTTGCATCTGGAGCGCGTTGTTTCTGTTTTGTTGCATCTTAATTTCTTCAGACATCGCGTAAAAAGGAATATAGACTAAAAGCATGAAAACAACGATCGCGAATGCAACCACCATCATTTGATGCCCGTATATTTTATTTCTTTGAATGCGTTCAAGTTTAAAGTCAATATTATGCTGTAATCTAAAAGGTTCACCTAATAAAACAGCATACGGCAATTTACATGCCTTAGGTAATGTATTACTGAATGTTTCTTCGAGGTTAAAAGTGCATAACTGTGCTTTATAAGACGATAATTTCTTGATGAGAAGTTTGCTGAGTTCATCATCAGTGACATCATCATTCATGTTAAATACAAGTATTTTTGCAATCGCTTGTTTGCCTTTTCGAAGGTTGTAACGATAGTAGTTTGCAATCCGCTCAACATAGTTTTCAACCATCAATGCATATTCTTCTTTTCCACCATCATTTTCTTCAATCAGGTTAAAAATAGGAAATCCTTTTTCAATGATTTGAATGGAAAACATGCCTGTGTAAAGATTAACAAACATCACAATCTCTTCAAGTTGTGAAACCTTGTTGTGATAGACATTATATAAAGGAATAGCGGATATCTCGTATTTGACTTCTTTAGCATTTAATCGATCAAAAATATCGTGATAGCTATGTAATAATAAACTGTCAGTGATCAACACGATGACACGAATGAGATGTTCATCCTCTTCACGGACAAAGTGTGTAATGACAGGATCTGGATAAGGAAAATGGAGGGTTTTCCCTAGTTGATCTTGAACATATTGATCAATGGTTCTCTTACCCAAATCTTCACGTTTGATTTTGACGTCACGAATCAAAACGTTTTGATCGTGAATTAACAGTGTCATCGTTCGAGGGTACATGTTGAAACGATCAAAAAGTTTTTTGACTGTTTCTAAAACGCTCTCAGGTTCTTTGATATAACCATTTTCAATCGCACCTTTTTCGAGTTGTGCAGTTCCAAAAGCGGATTGATCAAGAAAAGGGGTTTGCTGAAAAAAACCAACCACTTGAT
>DIKN01000094.1 GCA_002424575.1 Acholeplasmataceae bacterium UBA5617
TCTTCTTCCTAATGCAATGATCAAGGTTTCTTCAGGAATTTGATGTTCAACATATAATCTTGAGATCGCAGGTAAAAGCTTACGTGAGGTAAGATCTCCGGTGGCACCAAAGATCGTGATGATGAGCTTTTTCATATGTCCTCCTATTCTCCATCCCATGCATGCCATAAGAAATGACTGACAACCGAACGGTATGGAGACCACTTTTCGGCAATCTTTTCAATGGCTTGATGGGATAAATCTGGATCGTTATAGAGTTTTTTAACTGCATTTCTCAAACCCAAATCGCCTACTGAGAAGACATCTTCTCTTCCTAATGAAAACATTAAAAACATTTGTGCTGTCCATACACCGATGCCTTTAATCTGAATGAGCATGTCGATGACTTCTTGATCTGTTAGGTGGTTCAAATTTTCAAGATCAACTTTTTTTGTGATGATGCAGTCTGCTAAACTCTTGAGATATTTAATCTTTTGAAAGGATAAACCAAGTGTTCTCAGTTGTTCATCTGGAGTATCCAATAAATCTTGTGGTGTGACGTGCCCATGAAAATAGTCAAAAAATCGCTTAGAAATAACGGTAGCGACTTTTCCTGATAATTGTTGTGCAATAATCGTATCGATTAACGATTCAAAATAACGATCACTCACACGAACAGTAATGCTTTCTTTATGCATAAATAATGCGTGAAGCATTGGATCTTTATTGAGTAAATGTTTAATGATTTCTGAATCCCGATGGTAGGTGATGGTATGCATACAAAATCCTCCAATGCATTTATTATAACACGGTGATGACGATTGATGATTTCTTCCACAAACATTTTAATCCATAAACTTTGACTTTCAAAACAATTCGTTTATAATCATACATAAAAGGAGTTACCATGAATGGATTTACCATCATCGTCATATCGATATCGAGTCTCATTTTTCTTTTTGGTAGTTATCAAGTCATCAAATTCAAAAAACGTTTTTGGATACCATCATTACTCTTTGTTTTAATCGGTATCATCATGATTGTTCTCGGACAAACGGTAACTGTGACAGGAGGAAGTTTTGCTGACGTCATGTATACAGTCTTCGGTGTCTTCACATTACTCATTGCATTGGTGATTGGTATCATCACCGCGATTATTCAAGCTAAAAAAGCACCATCAGGCGATTGATTTCGCCTTTTTTTATCGAATTGACACCCTTATCAAGATAGCGTAAAATAAGGGTAGAGGTGAGTTCATGGACCACAAAGATATAAATCAATCCAATCGTCATGTCATCTATGCCAAGCATGGCATGGTGGCTACATCAGAACCCCAAGCTGCACAAGCTGGTTTGGATATTTTAAAGCGTGGTGGAAATGCTATTGATGCTGCCATCGCAGTTGCAAGTACACTGACTGTGACTGAACCTACATCGAACGGAATTGGTGGAGACAACTTTGCGATTGTTTGGTATAAGAACCAACTTTATGGTATGAATGCAAGCGGTCCAGCTCCTGCACGATTAAGTCTAGATGCACTTAAGCGATTCAAGATGGAAGAAATGCCAAAACATGGTTGGATACCCATAACTGTTCCCGGTGGTGTCATGGGTTGGGCTGAATTATCCAAAAGATTCGGTGCATTATCACTCAAGGATTGTTTGAGACCTGCGATCGATTATGCTCGAAATGGATTTGTCGTTCAAAAAGTGGTTGCTCATCACTGGCAAAATGCCAATCAAATCTATCAAAAATTGTTTAAGCATGAGATGTATTCAACATGGTTTGAGACATTTACAAAAGCACTGAGTGCACCAAAAGAAGGTGATCTTTGGACACTCAAAGATCATGCAAATACGTTAGAGGAAATCGGCGATACGTTGGGTCTTTCTTTTTATCGTGGTCGCCTTGCTGATATGATTGATCAAGCGAGTCAGAACCAAGGTGGCTTGCTTAGAAAAGAGGATCTAGAACATTTCAAAGTGGAATGGGTTGAGCCCATCCATGTGGCATATCGTGGATATGATGTGTATGAACTTCCTCCAAATGGTCAAGGTATAGTGGCACTCATGGCACTCAATATTCTTGAACATTTTAACTTTAAAGATAAAGAGTTAATTACCACCTATCACAAGCAAATTGAAGCTATCAAACTCGCATTTGCGGATGGTTTAGCTTATGTGGCTGATCCAAAAGTGATGAAAACACCGATACAATCGCTTCTGTCTAAAAACTATGCATGGAAACGAAGTCAAGAGATCAAAATCAATGCTTTGGATCCTCAAGCGGGAAAACCCATCGGTTCAGGAACCGTTTATTTAGCGGTTGCTGATCAAGAAGGCAATATGGTTTCTATGATTCAGTCGAACTATATGGGCTTTGGATCAGGCATTGTCATTCCACAAACGGGGATTGCTCTGCATAATCGAGGACATAACTTCTCGATCAATCCATCATCTTCCAATGTTGTTGAACCTTATAAACGCCCATATCACACCATAATTCCAGGTTTCTTAATGAAAAATCATACCGCAATTGGTCCTTTTGGCGTGATGGGTGGCTTTATGCAGCCTCAAGGTCACGTACAAGTGCTCATGAATATGATTGACTTTGGTATGGACCCCCAACAAGCATTGGATGCTCCACGTTTTCAATGGATGGAAGGTAAGAAAATTTGTGTTGAACCCAATTTTAATCCAATCATGATTCACGGATTGATGAAGAAAGGTCATGAAATCACCATTGAACATAATCTCAGTCAATTTGGTCGCGGTCAAATCATTAAACGTGATCCGATGACTGGTGTTTATATCGGTGGAACCGAAAAGCGTTGTGATGGCACGATTGCTTCTTATTAAGACTCAT
>DIKN01000021.1 GCA_002424575.1 Acholeplasmataceae bacterium UBA5617
AGTGCTTGAATGTGATCATCTGTTGTATCAATACGTTCTAAAATAGGAATGGCAAACGCAAATGTTTTTCCTGTTCCTGTCTGTGCTTGGCCAATGAGGTCTTTTCCCTCGAGCATTTTGGGGATTGCATGATGTTGAATCGATGTCGTTTCAACCAGTCCTAATGCTTCAATAGCCTGTTTTGTTTGTTCTAAAATGGGTAATTCATTAAATAATAGATTCATTTTTTTCCTCAATTCTTTTAAACCTTAATCACTATACCATAGATATCTTTAAAATACCACGAAAAGATGAAAATTCGTATGAAAATTTTTCATTTAATAAAAGAAAAAGACTCATCGAGTCTTCTTGCGCTCACAGTTTTCACCTTCACAATAATCCGTTTTCGTATAGGTGACAGACGCTTGGATGAGAGCATCCAAAAGTTGCTCCTCGGTGTGAAATCCGGATAAACGAATTCTACCATCGATACGCATATGAGGGATCTCAAAAATGCCTTTGACAATCGCATTTTCCCGGTTCATTTGAACAGCATCAAAGAACATTGATGATGCTAAAACTTCATTCACTTGATTGAGATCCAAACCGATTCGTTTGGCAACACGTCTTAAAACATCATGATGCGAAATATCTTGTTTTTCAACATAATAAGTTTTGAAGAGTTGCTTGTTATATTCAAAGGCCAAATCCATTTTTTTTGCAAGATGCGATAAACGATGAGCATCAATCACTTTAACGGGTTTCAAGGACTTAGGAAGTTCGCCAAACATCATGTGAACTTCATCTTCGGTTAGGACATGATGTTGAGATAACACTTTATGAAATGTACAATCTTCGGTTGGTTCGAAAAAAGGAATCATCTCGTAACTGCGGTAAAGAAGTTCAAGGTCATTGAACGTGTATTTCTTATAAAGTTGTTCAACGACTTGATGCTGTTTGTAGCATAGTGGGCTCAAGTAGTCTAACCAAAATTCGAGTTTCATGTGTCACATTCCTTTTTATTTATACATGAGTCATTGTATAAGAAAATGACCATTTTATCAAGTTTTATGCCTTGTCAGTGATATCGTACACAACCTGCTCATTGATGACTGTCATCACGACATGATGACGATCGAAATCGTGTTCTTTCATGGTCAAAACATCTTGATCTAAGATGGTGAAATCAGCAAGATAGCCTTTTTCTAATAGACCTTTGGGTGAGATGAAATTGAGTGCATTCGCATCGGTTGTATAACATTTTAAAGCTTCAAACGGTGTTAGAGATTCTTCAAGAGCATAGCATTGATGATCCTCATGGGAACGTCGAAATATAGCATCTTTCATGCCTTGGAGTGGATTTGGAATTTCAACGGGCGCATCCGATGAACCCGATAAAATCAACCCTTCTTTTAAATAAGTTTTCCATGGGAAAATGAGTTCTGGTCTTTGACTAAAATGAGACCATGCCTTCGGTAAATCGGAGGATAGAAACTGCGGTTGAATATCGAGCGTGACCTGCAGTTTTTTTAATTTCATCAGTGTATCGACTTTCGCCCATGGTGCATGAATGATGCGATCTTTTTGATGCGGTTGAGGAGGATGTGCTAAGAGAATGTCACATACTTCATCCAATCCTCGATCACCAATGACATGAATCGCAGCCGTTAATCCATGATGTCGGACACGTTTCAAAACCTGAATAAAAGCGTCTTGACCCATGACAACTTCACCCTGTGTGGTCATCTGTTGATAAGGATGAAACATCAGTGCTGTTTTAGATGACATCGTGCCATCGTAAAACATTTTAATGGCACCTAGTTCAAGATAAGGTGTTTGAATACCCCATGATTTTTTTGATTGAATGAAATCATCTAACGTCATATGATGCATCAATAGATGGGTTCGAAAAGGTTTCTTAGGTAAAACATCTTCAAAAACGTTGAGCGTATCAAAAAAACCATTGAAGTAATAGAGATCATCACTATGCCCACCGGTCACCCCGAATGCATAGAGAGAATCTATCGCTTTTTCAAGCATTTTTTCTAATGCCTTTTGATCCACTTTGGGTAAGCGTGTCATGACAGAGCTCGCTTCTTCTTCCTTTAATATTCCTGTTGGATGATCGATACCCATCGCATGCAGTGCGCTCGAGTTTAGTGTAAGACCATGATAATCACTGTGTCTAAGAAAGACACGTTGATGAGGAAAATACCGATCCAAATCATCACGCGTGAGTCCTAAATCGCGATAACCTTCTGCAAAAAGAACGGTTTTATCTCGATAGGGCTTGAGGTGAGCGATGATATCTTCGATGCTATTCAGTCCATCCAATGAGATCTGCATGATATGCTGCCCGTACCCTAAAAGATGGAGATGAGCATCGACAAATCCAGGATAAACATGTGCACCTTTGAAATCAATCACACGATCACATGCTGATAAATCAATCTCATCATCGATAAGAATGATTTTTCCTTGATGGGTAACAATCTGTTGGTAAACAGTCTTTTCATCTTTCATGCTATGAAAATGACCATGAATCCACGCAATCATAGGTTCCTCCTTGAATGAAAAACTTCAACCATGATTTTACCATGATTGAAGCTTCTTTTTCTCAAGTATAGCTTGAATAGTGGGGTAAGAAAATCCTTTTTGGTAGAGTTTTTCCTTGATTTTCATCTCAAGTTCATAACCCGACCATTTTTTAGACAAGTGAAGATAAGCTTTGTCGTATGCTTTCTCGATTAAGTCATCGTCATGCGATGGCATATCTTCTTCTGTTGATATTAAGATGCGTTCAATCGCTTCACGATGAAATCCTTTTTGTAAAAGATGCTGTTTAATCGTCATCAACGCTTGTCGCTTGGTTTTATGCTTTAATCCATACCATTTTTGCTCTGCAATCACTTTGATGACATCATCTTCTTTATATCCATGAAAAAGATGTTCAAGAATGGGTTCACTGATACCTTTTTGTCTGAGCTTATACAGCATCATCTCAGGCCCTTCACTCATTTTTTTGATGGATAGATAATCTTCAGCATAGCGAACATCATCAATATAGCGGCGTTCAATCAAATGATGGGTCACTTGTTTTACGATGCTTTGAGGATAACCTTGGTCTTCAAGATATTGTTTTATTTCAAAAAGAGTCATCATTTTTCTGAGTTTAAAGAGTGCTTGATTCAGTGCTTGTTGGTATGTATTTTCAGAAATCATGCGATGCCATCGCTCATCATCATACGATTCACCGGCCACAAGATGGTATTTCATCGCAATCTCAAAGACAACCTCCATGATCGAACCATCCTCTAAGGTAACAGACAAAGAACCCTTTTTCTTTTTGATATCGATGATCGTTTTCATGTTATGCAGACTTGATCAGTTGAATGAGAACTTGTAATTCATCATCATGGGTTAAACTGCTCATGGCATACATATAATCGAGATGGATGTGACGTGCGGTTTCAAGACTGATGACATCACCTGTAAGTTCTTTTTCTGTATTATATTGCATCACTTTTTGCCGAGTGAGTTCATCATAATAACCATCTGTACGCAGTGCATTGATGCCTGTTAATCCGTAATAAACATTTAAAAATTGCTGGTAGGAAGATAGTTCACTGTAGACATGATCTTTAGACATGACGCGGGAAAAGATGGGCATATCGATATTTCTCATACCTGTTGCAGCAATGAAATGGACATCAAGCGGTGTCGTGGCAACATTTAAACCATCGCCATAATACCACTCACCTTCCGTATAAACGAGCACATAGCGCACATTACGAATGTCACTCAAACGGACTTGGTTTTGATATACACCTTTACCATAGGTAGGACGACCATAAAGCTCATAACCCCCTTCGGTATTCAACACCGCTGCAAGCACTTCAGCAGCCGATGCAGAATGCTCATTGACGAGCACCTTGATGTCATAAGATTTTGGTTGTGATAAGTTTCCGTAAAAGTTTTGTACGGTTCCACTTTTAGGAATCATCGTAAACAGAGGTCGTTCTAAATTGCGCGCCAACAATTGTTGCGTAATCCCGGGTAGCATGGATGCTTGTCCTTGATTATGAAGGGCTGTCAAAGCTCCACCCGGGTTATCTCTTAAATCGAGAATGAGTGTTTTGTTCGTCCCATTGAGTACGGTTTGCTCGAGTTGATTCAAGATGTTTTGAAACACAGCAGCTGTTCCGATGGATGTTTCTGAAACACCTGCAAAACTTGTGATATGAATATAAGCGATATGTTCCTCACCTAAATCCTTTTGATAGGCGGTGGGTGTCAAAATTTCTTGATACGTGATGACTACATCGCGTTCATTGCCGAGTGGATCTTTGACGATAAAGATTTTCTCTTCATTGAGCGTCCCTTTTAAACGTTGAATGACAGCATCTTCGCTGGATAAATCTTTAAAGTAAATGGGATTTCCTTCATCTTTCATCCCGATGATTAAATCATTGGGAAACATCAAGCCATGAGCTGGACCTTGAGGGTACACATAACCGATGCGTATGTGTTGATCTTCAAAAAGAAAACTGATCCCTACACCGACAAATTTTTCATCATCGGATGGACTGGCTGATAAAGGTATAGCGAGAAGTCGTGTATAAGGATCACCATTCGTTTCAGCAATCGACTTGATTGCTGCTTCCATGGTTTTGATAAAGGCTGCATGGATCTCCTCATCGTCAACATCATAATAATAGTAGTTTTCAAAGGATTGGATGATGTAATCAAACATCCCTGACGAGTTTTGCTGAGGTGTTGAGGGTAAAATGCGTTGTGCAAAAAAACCAGCCAAAAAGGCTAGAATGACACTAAAAAGAAAGAGAATACCGAGTTTTTTATTTACCATACTGCACCCTCCCTACTGAATCCTTCTCCCAAGGCTTCTTTGGTACGCGTCACGAATGTGAAGGCTTTGGGATCAGTTAATTTGATGATTCGTTTAAAGGTATAGAGTTGTGCGCGATCCACTGTACAGATGATCATATCTTTTTCTTGTTTTGAATATCCACCTATAACTTTAACACGGGTGATACCACGTTCAAGTTTTTCATAGATTTGTTCTTGAATTTTTTCAGTGAACGATGTCACAATAAACACCGTATAGCCTGCTTTGCCTTCAATCGACAAGCGATCCACTAAAATACCACTGATAATCATTGAACCGACCGCATAGAGCCCCAATTGAAAATTGATGATCATCGCGATGCCGATAATGATACCATCGGTGATATACATGGCGGTTGAAAAAGGGATATTTAAATATTTATGCATGATATGTTGCACAACATCCATCCCACCTGTTGTGGCATTATTGCGGATGACGATACCTAAACCGACACCTAAAAAGAGTCCTCCAAAGGTCGCTCCAATCAAGAGTGGGCTTTCTGTCATATGACGCATGAAAAAGTTCGAAGGCACCGTTTTTTCTAATATCCATATGATGGTGGGTGATAATAATGTTGCAAGTGCAGTCTTCATGAAAAAGATTTTTCCTAATACCATCCAGCCAATCATCAATAAGATGGTGTTAGCTATATACATAAATAGAGAAACTGGGATGATATCTTGGATGATGACTGAGATCCCCATGACACCACCGATCACAAGGTTGATGGGAAGTAAGAAAAAATAGAAACCAGCAGATAGAAGCACAACACCTGCTGTAATTTCTATGATTTCACGCCATTTTGCTTTATTCATTGGATTCACCTGCTTTGAGATAAGCATTGATAAACCCATCGAGTTCACCATCCATGACGAGATCGACTTGACCGACTTCATAATTGGTGCGATGGTCTTTAACCATTTGATAGGGATGAAAGACGTAGGAACGAATTTGTGATCCCCAACTGATGTCTTTTTGTTCTCCCTTAATACTTTTTAATGTTTCTTCCTGTTTTCTAATCTCTTCTTGCATCAGTTTGGCTTTTAAAACACTCATGGCTGATTCTTTGTTTTTTAATTGAGACCGTTCATTTTGGCAGGTCACCACAATACCACTGGGTAAATGGGTAATTCTGACCGCAGAGTCGGTTGTATTGACGCTTTGACCACCAGCACCACCTGAACGATAGACATCAATTTTTAAATCTTCATCTTTGATATCAATATCGAGATCTTCTTCAATTTCAGGCATCACATCCAGTGAGGCAAATGATGTGTGACGTCTCGCATTGGCATCAAAAGGTGAAATGCGGACCAATCGGTGAACACCACGTTCAGCTTTAAGATATCCATATGCATAAGCCCCCTTAATCAAGA
>DIKN01000082.1:0-364 GCA_002424575.1 Acholeplasmataceae bacterium UBA5617
GTTCGGGGTGATACGGTAAAACGACGTGAGCACGATCAGAAATCGATAATTTAAAAGGTGTCTCAATCTTCGAAATTTCTTCAACGAATGCCTTTGGGTTGATCACCATACCGTTCGCCATGATGTTTTCGATCTGTGGATTTAAAATGCCTGAAGGCAAGAGATGAAGACTATGCTTTTGATGATTAAATACGACGGTATGACCCGCATTATTGCCGCCTTGGTAGCGAACCACCACATCGGCATGTTGAGCTAAAAAATCGGTAATTTTGCCTTTTCCTTCATCGCCCCATTGGGTACCTACAACCACGATTCTACGCATGTCAAACCTCCTTGAACGTTCCATAAAAATGAAAAATAGGTC
>DIKN01000082.1:398-2587 GCA_002424575.1 Acholeplasmataceae bacterium UBA5617
GAGATTTTCATGCAACTCTTTTCTATTTTCTTAACTTGTGAAAACACTTATCTATCAAGTATAATAAAGAAAAAGGTGAATAAACAATGAAAATACTTTTCTGTAGCGGTGAAGCATACCCCTATTCTAAATCCGGTGGACTTGCTGATGTCGCAGCTGCTTTACCCAAAGCTTTGCGTCAATTAGGTCATGATGTGACCATCATTACGCCTTATTATCAACAAATCAAAAACCATCATCATGAAATGACAGCATGTGGAGAGCGAACCATTACGATGGGGATTTATGAAAAGAAAGCATCCTATTATCAATTGGTTCACGATGGTATTCCTTATGTATTCGTTGATAATGACGAATTTTTCGACCGTAAACGTTATTATGGTTATGAAGATGATGCCATGCGTTTTACGTTTTTTAATTTTTCCATATTCGAATACATGATCCTCACCAATGATTATCCAGAAATCATTCACGCCAACGACTGGCAAACAGGACTGATCCCCTTCTTTCTCGATGTGAAGTATCGATCTTTGAGTACCAAATTTTCAGCAATGAAGACACTTCTTTCGATCCATAACCTTGAAAAACAAGGTTCTTATCCTTTAGAGACTGAGAAACTCTTTAATACGAAAAATTTCACATACATCCATATGGATCGCGTCAATTTCTTAAAGTGCGGCATCATGCGTGCCAATGCGATCAATACCGTCTCTGAGAATTATCGCAACGAAATCTTAACACGCTTTTACGGATTCACGTTGGATGGTCCACTCAAAGCGCGCCAAAGTGACCTCTATGGTATCTTAAATGGTTTGGACCAAGATGTCTATGATCCCATGAAATCCAACCTTTATCAAAACTATAACGAAAATAATTTCCTTGAAGGAAAGCAAATCAATAAAGCGATGCTCATCCGCGATCTCAAATTGGATGATGATCCATCACGTCCATTAGTATCCTTTATCCACCGCTTTGCACGTCAAAAAGGCATCGATATTTTGATGCCTGTGCTTGAAGATTTCTTAAAAGAACATGCATTTAATGTCATCATTTTAGGTTCAGGTGATGCCCTTTATGAACAGTTCTTCTCTGAGATGCAAAAGAAATATCCTCTGCATGTTTATTATGAAAATGGATTTAATCAAGAACTGATGCATAAGATCTATGCGGCATCCGATCTATTCCTTCTTCCATCACTGTTTGAACCATGTGGCTTGAATCAGATGATTGCCATGCGTTATGGTGCACTTCCTATCGTCAGAGAAACAGGTGGCTTAAAAGATACGGTCACCCCTTATAACCAATTTACCGGTGTAGGTGTCGGTTTTGCGTTTAAAAATTATGATGCTGATGAACTCGCAGATGCCATGAAACAAGCGATACAGCTCTACCATGATGACCTAGATGCTTGGCGCAACCTGATTCATCAAGCGATGCATGTCAACCATAGCCTTTCTAAGATGGCTAAAAAATACGTTGACCTCTATCAAAAACTGCTCCAACAATAGAAAAACCAGCGCGGCTGGTTATTCTTTTGACTTGATTTTATTGATTAATTCTGGGTCAAATATTTGCTTTCTAATCATGTCGATTTCTTCTAAGTAAGGTGGTCGATCATCGACATACGGTGTTTCCAAAATCTTAGGGATATGTTCAAAATCTTGATGATAAATCACTTTCATCAGTGCATCAAAACCCAAGAATCCAAACCCAATATTTTCATGGCGGTCCTTTGCGGCCCCTTTTTCATTTTTTGAGTCATTGATATGAAAAACAGAAATTTTATCCTGACCAATGACACGATTGAAATGATCGATGACTTGTTGAAAATTGTCTTTGACATCATAACCTGCATCATGTGTATGACATGTATCAAAGCATACGGAAACCCGATTCTGATCGTGAATAAGATCAATGATTTGTTTTAACTCTTCAAAGGTCTTACCCACTTCATTGCCTTTACCTGCCATCGTTTCTAGCGCGATTTTAACAGGGATATGTGGTGTTTTTTCGATCACTTGATTGATGCCTTCTGCAATCCAAAGGATGGCTTGATGGCGATCGCCTCCAACCGCTGAACCAGGATGTAAAACGATTTGTTTGGCATGCATGGCATGTGAGCGTTTCACCTCTTCGGTTAAAAAGCGAATCGCAAACTCTCGTTTTTCAGCATCAGGATTAGCGAGATT
>DIKN01000099.1:0-369 GCA_002424575.1 Acholeplasmataceae bacterium UBA5617
GTTAACCCCCTTAAATTGCTTTAAAAAGCGTAAATCATTGCTATAAAAATGACGGATATCATCGATGGCATATTTCAAGATCGCGATGCGCTCTACACCTATACCAAAAGCAAATCCCGACACTTTTTTAGGATCATATCCTCCCATTTTAAGCACATTGGGATGCACACGACCTGCCCCTAAAATTTCAATCCATCCCGTGCTTCCATCCTTCTTTTGATAACTGACATCGACTTCAACAGAAGGTTCTGTAAACGGGAAATACGAGGGTCTTAAACGAATGATGCGATCAGCACCAAAGAGATGTCTGGCCATGGTTAGAAGTGCACCTTTGAGGTGGGCAAACGTAATCTTTTCATCGATGACGAG
>DIKN01000099.1:461-3148 GCA_002424575.1 Acholeplasmataceae bacterium UBA5617
GATGTGTGTGTGCGCAAGAGACGATTTTCATCGACATAGAAAGAATCCTGCATCGCACGTGCTGGATGATCTTTATCTAAGTTCATCATTTCAAAATTGTAGTGATCACTTTCGAGTTCTGGACCTTCAGCAACCTCATAACCCATCCCAATAAAAAGATCTTCAACGTCTTCAATGACCTGATGCAAAGGATGTATTGTCCCTTGATAAAATTGTGTGCCTGGCAGTGTGACATCAATTTTTTCTAAAGCGAGTTGTTGCATTAAAACTTCTTCTTCTAATACCGTCTTTTTCTCATAGAGTGCATGTTCAATCTCTGCTTTAACCATGTTGACAGCTGCACCAAAAGACGGTCTTTCTTCGGGAGATAACTCTCTTAATCTTCCCATCAATAAAGAAACCTCACCTTTTTTGCTCAAATAAGCAAGACGAATCGCTTCAATCTCTTCAAGTGATGATGCCTCTTTAATCTTTGATAGTGCAATCTCTTTCAGATTCATCATGTGTTCATTCATAGCCTTACCTCATTTCATGTTTTTGAAATAAAAGAAACGCCCTTAATCGCTAAGGACGTTTTCACGCGGTACCACCTTAGTTCCAAAGTCAAGACTTTGGCACTCAACATCCTTAACGCGGACAAGACGGGTGGGATTAGCACCTCTCCAAGATGAATTCGTTGAGGATTAAGGCATGACTTCCATCAACTCATGCTCGCTTGACTTAATGCTCTCAAGTACTACTTCTTTTCAACGATTTGTATTAACGGCGACTGTTCGAAATAATCGCTAGGAAACGTAATAATTCAATATAAATCCATACGATGGTAACCATTAAGCCCACAGCAACCATCCATTCATAAGCGCGGTCCATGCCACCTTCAACAATCATTTCTGCACGATCAAAGTCAAGGGTGAGCATCAATGCACCGAAGATAATGAATACACCACTGATCAATAAAATGATGGGTTCGCCTAAAGAGAAATTAACACCGAGCAATTGAAGAATAAAACCGAGCACGATGAATAAGAGAATACCCAACAACACCGAATACATGATCCGTCTAAATCGTGGGGTAACACGAATGGTGCGTGAGCTGTATAAGAAAAGCATGACGGTGAAAATCGCAGCGGTTGCAATCACAGCAGCCAGTGCAACACCAGGAGCATACGCATCAAACATGACGGTGATCAATCCTAAGAAGATCCCTTCTGATAAAGCATAAATCAATGCAAATGGAGCTGCAAGACGCACACTACGGGATGCAATCATCACCGAAATGAACGCTAAAATCAAGGAACCAATCAGCATGGGGATCACGCTTTCAAGCGGTAACAAACCATTGGCGATTGCATAGAGAAATAAGAAACCACTCAACACAGCAGAGCCCAAAAGAAGGCCTGTCTTAAACATAATACCACGGTAACTTGCTGCTTCACTGCCTACATACGCTTCACTACGTTCAAGTGTGCGAAAGACAGGATTGGATGTACGCATATTCATCAACTCCTTTTACATGTCTATTATATAATAGCGGTTCATTAAAGTGCAAATAAACCCGCATCAATCACATTATTTTCCGATTTTAAATCCTTAAAAGCACCAAATGTTTCAAGTTTCTCAAAAACAGTCTTATTGATACGTGTTCTCTCTTTCACATCATCACGCGATGTAAAAGCTTTTTCACTTCGTTTTTGGACGATATCAAAAGCGACTGCATCGCCAAGGCCATCGATCGCTCTAAAGGGCATGCGAAGACCTTTTTCTTCCATCTTAAATGTCGTCGCATCGGATAAATTGATATCGATGGGTAAGAAAGAAAAACCGCGTTTGGTCATTTCAAGTGCGACACCAAGTGTGACGACCAAGTTTTCATCTTTAACCTTCAGATTAAATGAGTCATTTAAAGTCACAAGCTTATTGCGTATTGCATTAGCACCAGCAACCATGACCTCATAATCAAACTGATCAACTCGTTTACTAAAGAAACCGGAGTAGAAAAGTAAAGGTTTATAAACTTTAAACCAAGCGATGCGCATCGCCATGATCACATAAGCTGTTGCATGGGCTTTAGGAAACATGTATTTGATCTGGCTGGCTGACCATATATACCACTCAGGCACATTATTCTTGCGCATTTCCTGTTCGTAGTTGAGCCATGTGGCTTTATCTTTTGAGGGTTTACCTTTACGCACAAATTCCATGATTTCAAAAGCACGGAGTGGCTCTAGGCCAAATGCTTGAAGTTGAACCATGATATCATCACGGCAACCGATGATGTCATCGAAAGGAATTTTGCCGTGATCCGTTTTTCCTGTGACAAGCGATTGTGCATTTTTAAGCCAAACGTCTGTTCCGTGAGAAAGACCAGATATTTTGACAAGTCCTGCAAATGTTTTAGGTTTGGTGTCAATCAACATTTGACGTGTAAATGGCGTTCCAAATTCAGGAATCGCATAGGATGCCACTTCACTCATGATTTCATGTTCTTTAACGCCGATCACCGATGTTCCCGAAAATAATTCATACACTTTAGGATCGTCTAGCGGGATATCTTGAGCGCGTGAAAACGGAAACTCATGGGCATGATCTTTGACATAGTCCATTAAAAATTTAATCATCGTCGGATCATCATGACCGAGTATATCCAGTTTTAATAGGTTTGATTCAAACGAGTGATAATCAAAGTG
>DIKN01000086.1 GCA_002424575.1 Acholeplasmataceae bacterium UBA5617
TGCCCCTCAATTCCATTGGAGTTGATGTTATGGCAGATAAACGCGATTATTATGATGTACTCGGTCTAAGTAAAGGTGCTAGTGATGATGAAATCAAGAAAGCATACCGTACACTAGCAAAAAAATACCACCCCGATGTCTCCACAGAAGCGAATGCTGAAGCCAAATTTAAAGAAGTTCAAGAAGCTTATGACACTTTATCTGATGCCCAAAAACGTGCTGCTTATGATCAATATGGTCATCAAGGTAACCCCTTTGGTGGCGCGGGATCAGGTTTCTCTGGCTTTGGTGATTTTGGAGGTTTTTCCGACATTTTTAGCCAATTTTTTGGTGGTGGCGGTAAACAACGACGAGAAAACTATAACGGTCCTCAACGTGGCGATGACTTAGAGCGAACAGTGACCATTGATTTTATGGAAGCTGTGCTTGGAACAAAAAAGCCAATTTCTGTGGAAGTTGAAGAAGAATGTCATGTCTGCCATGGTTTGGGTGCTGAATCTTCAAAAGATGTTGAGGTATGCGATCGCTGTCATGGTGATGGCTTTATCAACATTGAGCAACGCACGATGTTTGGTGCGATGAGAACCCAACAAGCATGTCCCAAATGCGGTGGTGCTGGCAAAATCATTAAAAAACGTTGTAACACCTGCAACGGTAGGGGTATTGTCAAAAACGTCAAGAACGTTGATGTTAACATTCCGGCTGGTGTGGATAACAACATGTCCTTAAAGGTTGCTGGCTATGGCAATGGAGGAACCAAAGGTGGTAGTGCGGGTGATCTCTATTTGAATTTTAGAGTGCGACCCCATAAAGTCTTTAAACGTGAAAACGATGATATCATTCTTGAGGTTCCCATTACGATCACGCAAGCAGTCCTTGGCTCCAACATGGATATTCCAACCATCTATGGTGATGTCAATTTAAAGATTCCTGCAGGTATTGAACATGGTACGATCCTTCGGATGAGGGAAAAAGGTATTGCCAACGTGAGATCAAAGCGTAAAGGCGATCAGCAGGTCATCGTTCAAGTCAAAGTACCGAAGACGTTATCACCGCAAGAAAAGAAACTCTATGAACAATTAGAAAAACTCGAATCCAATGAAAAGGAATCGAGTTGGCAACGTTTTAAAAATATGTTTAAAAATTAAGAGGTCCAAGCGGACCTCTTATTGTTTCTTTGGGGGCAATGGAAAGAAAATCGATGTTTTCTTTGCGTAGGCTTGAAATTCTGGGTTATCCTTATATTTTTTCTCAAGCAGAGGAACACCTGATACAAAGAGTAAGAGGTATGTGATGAATGTGGGTCCGATAATGCCGAGAAGAGCAATCCAGTCGAGTGTGCTCATCGAGACAATCCATATACCCCACCACATCACCGCTTCTCCAAAGTAGTTGGGGTGACGTGTATAAGCCCATAAACCTTTTGTCATGACTTTACCTTTGTTTAAAGGATCCTTTTTAAAGGCTTTCAGTTGAGCATCCCCAACCGCTTCAAAGAAGAATCCGATGATCCAAAGCAGTGTACCAATACCTAAGATGATGATTCCGGTTAAATCTAAAGTGACATGAATAACAGAAGATAGTTGAATGGGAAGGCTGACGATGAGTAAGAATGTCATTTGTAACATGAAGACGATGAAGTATGCTTTGAGTGCAACATGAGTCTTCCATTTTTTTCGCATCTCAACATAGCGAAAATCTTCAGGTTTAGACCAGTTACGTAAACCGATATAAAAGAACAAACGCAATCCCCATAAAAGTACGAGTGCAGTGATGACGAGTTGATAGAGGGTATACGTGTTTCCCACAATTAAGCCCGTTACAGCAACCACAACAAAACCTAACCCCCATGCCATATCGGCAAGGCCGTTATTCTTCTTGATTTGTGCGACGATATAGGCAAGATTAAAAAAGATAAATAAAACAACAATGGGTATTAAAAGCATGGTCTATTCCTTTCCAAGATAAGCGATTGCAACCGTTCCAATGCCTGCATTCATCGCAACTACCGTGGATATATCCATGATATAGAGGGGTGCTTGACCGGTCAGTTCGGTATACATTTTTTCATACTGTTTCGCCCGTTCAGTCGCATTGGCATGCACGATGGCGTAACCTTCAATACCTTTGGTTTCTATCATTTGTTTAACATGTTGATAGATCTTTTTATCCGCGGAGTCCACCGATAAAGCTTTCGCATAAATGATGCCTTTACCTTCTTCATCGATCGAGATGACAGGTTTAAGATGCATCAATGAAGCAATCGTTCCAGACACTTTAGTCAGTCGTCCTGAACGCATCATGTATTTTAATGTTTTGACACTGACTAAAATCTTCGATTTTGTCGAAAGTGATTCAACGGTTTGAATGATTTCATCCATCGATTTACCTTCTTCGATGAGTTGAGCTGCTTTATAGACTAAAAGTCCTTCAGCACCGGAGTTTTGTTTGCTGTTGATGACGTATATCTTATGATCGGGGAAAGCTTTTGCTGCTTCAGTGAATGAGTGATACGTTCCACTCATTTCTTTCGATACAGTGATGACAATAATCTCTTTATAATACGTTGTCAGGAAAGAAAAGAAATTGACGAGTGATTTCACATTGGGTTGTGCAGATGTGGGATAGATTTTGAGCGAATCCATAAGTTCATAGAAACGGTTACTTTGAATGGTGACCTTATCCAAATATTCACTATCATTCATCTTCAGATTGATCGGAATTTGATGGATTTGATAATGGTCAACCCATTCAGTGGGTAGGTCTGCAATAGAATCTGTCACTAAAGCGATCGGATATTTGGCATGATGAGCTGCTTCAAATTGACGTCTCATATCATCAACTTTTTGTTCAGCAATTCGCGCGATACCATCCAAATGTGCAAAAACATGCTCTGGATGATCGGTATGGATATGAATGCGAACGGTTTTATGACTGCCAGCAACGACTAAAGAATCACCCATTGGAGACAGCACATCACGAATCTGATCCGGATTGAGATGATCACCACGGATTAGAGCTTCCGTGCAATAACGATACTGTGAATCCTCTAAATGATCAACATGCAAAGTCTCAACAGTTTCGTGAACCTCAATGCTGACCTCTTCACCCTTAAACGCTTTAATGAAACCTTCAATAAAGTGAACGAAGCCTTTCGCACCTGCATCGACGACATGATTATCTTTTAACACTTTAAGCATGTCTGGTGTTTTTGCAAGTTCCTCTTTGACGACTTCAAATGCTTGTACAAAGAGTTCGATAGCATTGGTTGTCGCTTTTTTAAATTGTTTTAAAGCATGAGCCCAGGCACGCATCACAGTAATCATCGTGCCTTCAACGGGTTGACTGATCGCATGATAAGCGTAATTATAAGCGATTTCCGAGGTTTCAATGAGCGCATTGATATCGACATCATTTTGTTTAATACCATCGGCAAAACCGCTGATATAGGACGCAAAAATGATACCAGAATTACCTCTCGCACCGACGATGGCTGCATCAGCAATCGACTGTAACGTTTCACTCACGGTTTGACCTAATTTGGCTTTTTCAATGATGGTTGTCATCAACGACGCAAGATTTGTTCCTGTGTCACCATCGGGAACAGGAAAGACATTGATCGCATTTAAACCGTTTTTTTCTGAAATAACGTTTTTTGCTCCTATGATAAATGACTTATAGAGTAATTCATTGGTAATGGTCAACGTAGACATGATGTTCACCTTAGGATAATAGACGACTGATGAAGTAGGTTAATGTTGACACAGATGCTCCAAGGAAAGTTCCCCAAGCGAGATCAATCAGGGTGATTTGCCACGGCCAATCTTTGAGTGTCGCTAAGTTGGTTAAATCGTAGGTTGCATACGTGATAAATCCAAAGAGAGCACCATACAATAATACTTTTGTCCAACTTCCAGACACATCGTTTGGCATGATGACAAAGAAGACTAGTCCGCCAATAAAGAGAAAGTAAAAAACAATGGCTGCAATCCAATTGACCTGATCGGCCATCAGGTGACCAATTTGACGTTGATAGAGGTTTTTTGCAATCAATCCTAACCAGATTAAATCGATGACAAGAAAGAAAACAAACGCGATTCCATAAAGCTTCATAAATTGTAACATAAGGTATTCCTCCTGTAAGTTCATTTTATCATAAATAAACGCATTTATTTATATAATAGCTCCAACCCATGCACCAATACATTATCCAATCATGTCGTTTTTAGAATAAAAATGAATATGTTATAATGAATTTGCAGCATACTTGAGGAGGTTAACTATGATATTAATTCGTCATCATAACGAAGGACAACTCAAACCCTATTTTTATTTTGCACTCGAAGAATATGTACTCACACATCTGTTAAAACATGATGAGACTTACTTTTTTACATGGGAAATTCACGGGGTCGTCATCGGGAAAAATCAAGTGATTGAAAACGAAGTGAATCTCCAATTTTTAAAAGATCATCAGATCGACGTCTACCGTCGTCCTACCGGTGGGGGATGTGTTTATGCTGATCACAGAAACACGATGTTTTCCATCATCACCAAAAGATCCAACAAAGAATTTACGTTTAAAACTTATCTATCAAAGATCATTGATGCGATGAAATTGCTGGATATCCATATCGAATTTAGTGGACGAAATGATCTTTTATTTGAGGGAAAGAAAATTTCAGGGAATGCATTTTTGCAAAATAAACATGGCATGTTGATGCATGGTACATTCCTCTATGATTGTGACCTTGAAACGATGGTCAGAGCCATCACACCAAGTGATGAAAAACTCGTTTCAAAAGGCATCGATTCAGTGCGTTCACGCGTGACAAACTTGAAACCTTACTTAAGAGGATTGACACAAGAACAACTCATCAAGCATTTTGAAAACACCTTGACCAATCAAACCTATGAACTGTCGGATGAAGAAGTCTCTACGATTAACAAGTTGGCTGAAAAATATAAGTCAATAGAATGGATCTATAAAAAACAACCCGCCTATACAA
>DIKN01000064.1 GCA_002424575.1 Acholeplasmataceae bacterium UBA5617
ACCCAACAGTTCAGCGTTATTTGGGGTTCTGCCTTTTACCTCAAGCACAAGCAGCCATCGGTTTAGCGTTCTTTGCTCGATCATCTTTAGGTGCAACACCTTATGGTACGATGATTTTAATTGTGATCATGGTCTCAACGATTGTGAATGGTTTAGTGGGACCATTAGGTGTCAGACATGCACTCTTAAGTTGTCATGGCGTTGATGGAAACTCATGTAATATCCTGCATCTAACCAATCGTGATCCACATAAACACGAAATTGAATCTCATTAATCGGTTCACATACCGTATGCTTATTACAGAATAAAAAAACTTAATCGATGAATGAAGGTGTTTGTAGGTACAAATCTACGAGCATCTTTTATTATATGTATCAAACGATGTATCTTCATGGATCTTCATATCATCAACGGTATATATTCTTCTTTGTATAAAAAACACATGTACTATCATTAAATTGATTGAGGTAGTATTTCATCGGTTTTAAAGTGCATTATTCTACTGATGATTGATCACTCGTGATAATCTATTGTTAAATAGGAGGGTGACTATGAAGCGCTTATATTTGATGATTGTACTCGTTCTTTTGGTCAGTTTATCTGCTTGTCAACCGAGTGATACAACTGAGATTCCTGATGATGAACTGGTTGAATTAACACTCGAAGAATTAAGTTATTATGATGGTAAAAATGGAAGACCAGCGTATATTGCTGTCAATGGAGATATTTATGATGTGAGCAACTCTGTTTTTTGGATGAATGGAGGTCACAACGGTTTTGCAGCAGGACAAGACTTAACCGATGCCATCATCAATCAATCTCCTCACGGTTTATCAAATCTCTCGAGAGTTCCTAAGATTGGTATTCTTGTCGAGGGTGACTAGCGGTGAACTTTTTCAGTGCGAATATATCGTTTGTTGTTGCTTTATTTCTTTATGCTTTAATTCATTTATTCAACCGATGGGTTCATCGACATAACGGTTGGATTTTTCTAGGTTCATTAATTCTTTCTACATCCATCATGTTCGTCAACATCCCAATTTTAAGCGATGTTATTGATTCAGGTCATGTTTCTTTAGCTTTCTTTATGCTGGTTATGGTTGCAGGAGTCCTTCCAAAAACAAATCTTGCCTACAAAAAGATTTTTTTGGTTCGCGGTGACTTTGCCATCTTAGGTTTTATATATTTACTTCCTCACGGTATCATGCGTTTATCTTTGGCGCTCTATGGATATAATCCCTCGGGTTTGATTGCAGCTATCATTATGATTCCTTTAACAATGAGTTCATTCATGATTATCCGAAAGAAAATTCGTCCGGATCGATGGAAAAAGCTCCATCAACTCGCTTATTTGACTTATCTTTTAATTTATATCCATTTAGGTTTTGATATATCTCTTCATCCCAGTAACATGTATATCATCATCAGTCCAAACAGTCTACTCTTTCATCTTTTCTTCATCGGATATTTCGTTCTAAAAATGATGGTGATCATCAAAAAAAAGAAAAGACTCCCTGCAACATCAGCAGTTGAGTCTTCATCCGTTAAATAATGTCTTGTTGATAAAGTAATCGTGTTCTTTGTTTGATATCCGGATTGCTGATATATTCATCAAAGGTTCCTTCATAAACATATGACCCAAAATCTGCAATCTCTACAACCTTGTTACAAACCGATTGCAGGAGATTGTGGTCGTGTGATGCAACCACTAAGGATCCCTTGTACTCTTCTAAACCTTTATTGACAGCTTGAATCGCTTCAAGATCGAGATGAATGGTGGGAGAATCAATCAGCAGTGTGTTTGCTTGTGATAACATCAATTTCGCATACATACAGCGCATCTTTTCGCCACCTGATAAATACTTCACATACTTCAGAGGTTGATCACCACTGAAAAGCATGCGCCCGAGGAATCCTCTGATGTAGGATTCAGCGGGTTCTTTTGAATATTGTCTAAGCCACTCAATCAGATTGAGTTCTTTTCCTGCAAAGTAGGATTCATGATCGCTTGGAAAGTACGATTTGATCACGGTTTGTCCCCATTTGATGGTGCCAGTATCGGGTTTAGCTTCCCCTGAAAGGATTCTTAAAAGTGCAGTTTTGGCAAGATCATTATCCCCAAGTAATGCAACCTTTTCACCGCGGCTGATTGTAAAAGAGACATTTTCAAAAAGTTTTTGTCCGTCAAGTGATGCACTTAAGTTTTCAACTTCCAAGACATCTTTACCGAGCTGTTTATCTATTTCAAATCCAATAAATGGATATTTTCGTGATGATGGAATAATTTCATCGAGCTGGATCTTTTCAAGTGATTTTTTACGTGATGTTGCCTGAGATGATTTTGATAGATTCGCACTAAAACGAGCGATGAATGCTTTGAGTTCTTGGATGCGTTCTTCTTTTTTCTTGTTTTTATCTGCCATGAGTCTTTGTACAAGTTGTGAAGATTCCATCCAGAAATCGTAGTTACCCGTATAGAGTTTAGCTTGGAAATAGTCGATATCAACCATGTGCGTACATACATTATTTAGGAAGTGACGATCATGTGATACGGTGATGACCGTATTTTGATAATCAACTAAAAAGCTTTCCAACCATGCAATGGCTTCAAAATCGAGATTGTTGGTGGGTTCATCGAGCAATAGAATATCGGGGTTGCCAAAGAGAGCTTGAGCTAAAAGAATCTTAACTTTATTTTTGGGAAGAATGTCACTCATTTTTTTATTGAAATC
>DIKN01000012.1 GCA_002424575.1 Acholeplasmataceae bacterium UBA5617
ACTGCAATTTTTTGATCGATTAAAGGTAAAACTTTGTTTTCATTTTTGAGAAGAACAATCCCTTCACTTGCTGCGATACGTGATAAGTCTTTCAACCCGATAACCGGATGTTTCTCCCCACTCTTTAATGTGTGTAAATAATTTTTCATAGGCACCTCAACTCTTTCACCTTCCATTATAAATGGAAACGCTCAAGAATGCCATAGGTTAGCGAAATCGTTTTCTAAAAGAAAACACATACCCCTTGGTATGTGCTTATGCTGATGCTTGAACAACTCTAACAATTTCTTCAAAAATGAGATTGAGAAGTTCATCTTCTGATAGATCCAATTCATCATTGATGAACTGAAACATCAAGCCTGTGATAAGTGCACGAATCACATAAGTCGTCGTTTTTTTAAATTCTCTCATCGGAAATATGCCTTCAACAACACCTAAATACATGATATTTGCAAATCTTTTCTCCATCGCTTCTTGAATCGCTTGAATTTCTGGTTTAAGTTTTAGATCAATTCTTAGTGACTGATGATGGGGTTGGTTCATAATGACTTCCATCACACTGCGTGCATCTTTCATGACAAGCATTGTCCGCCTGAGTTCTTCATATAGCGCACCTTTAAAATCCATCACATGCAAATCCTGAAGCAAAATAGATTCATAGTGTTTTAAGAGATACCGATATGTTTCCACAATCATCTCATTTTTGCTTGAAAAGTATTCGTAGACGGTTGATTTACCAATCTCTGCATCACGGGCTATTCTCGATAAAGCAATTTGTCCAAGGTCTTCACCGCGTTTCACATAATCAACGAGCGTTTGGAAAAGCTTATCCTTCGCGGTTAGCATGGGCTTCCTCCTTCATCTTTTTCCGATTCAATGCTGCATAAATGGTGGGAACAACAACTAATGTTAAGACGGTTCCATAAAGCAAACCACCGATTGCAGTAATCGCCATGGGCTGTAACAATTCTGCACCTTGACCAAAACCAATTGCAAGTGTCAATAAACCGAGAATGGTGGTCATCGCAGTCATGAAGATGGGACGTAAACGCGTTTTACCCGCTTCAACAATGGCATCATGAACGGCATATCCCTCTTCACGTAATATACGAATGTAGTCAATAAGCACAATACCGTTATTGACAACAACCCCCACAAGAATGATCAAACCCATGATGGAAACAAGTGACAGGTAACTGTTGGTGATTAAGAGTGCCATCATACCACCCGTAAATGCGAGTGGGATGGTTGAAAGAATGATGAGTGGATAAATCAGGGATTGAAACTGAATGGCCATGATCATGTAGACCAATAACACGGCGACGAGTGCAGCAATCGTGAGATCGCTAACGGCTTTTAATATCTCTTCAGACTCACCTTCAAGCGTCACGGCATACCCTCCACCGTGAACTTTAAAAGCGTTGGAATCTATATATTCATTAACGACATCAGCAACCACAGTTCCTACACGTGTCACATTGTATCCATCGACGATCTCTGCGGTTACGTTTAAATAGCGATTGGTACCATCCGTACGAATCACTGCAAATCCTGTGACTTTTGTGAGTGTTGTCACTGAGGATGACGTATCATCAAACAACGGTGCCTTTGATAAACTGATCAGTGTGGGATCTAGGGAGAAAGGATCAAGTACAATTTCACCAGCAGTCATCTTTAAATACGGATTGACAACAAATTGAATAGGTTCTCCCATGATATAACCCGGTAACATCGCATTTAAAACATAAATGCTTTGTCCAGTGGATGTGATATAACGATCAATCATCTGCTGTGTGGAAACATCAAACAATTGTATACCCAATAAGAAATTTTCATAATCGCCAAATACATCAAACGTGATACCACCTGATACGGTATCCGATGGTAAATTGAGAGGATATTCGATACCTTCAATATTGACAACCACGGATGCTGTTGAGCCTAAACCCTCAAGATTCGTGTAAAGATAGCCTATACTATCCATGATATCTTGATGCGTTAATCCTTTAATCATCGCTTGATCGATATTGACTGTCACTTTAACAGAGTCTGCCCCTTGGGTAATACCTCCATCAATTTTTGTGATACCTTCAACTTCAGACAAAAGTTCAACCAAATCGTTTGAAATGGCCTCGAGTGTTTCTAAATCATAACCACTCACTTTAATATTGATGCCTTCAGCTCCTGCGAGCGCTGTTGTGCTATTTTGAGCATCGACGGTAATCTCAATGATATTCGACTCATCTAATCCTGAAATGGTATCAAAATCAAATGACGCAATAAGGTCCGTCAACAGGAGTGCATAAGATGTTGTCGATAGGGTACGATTATCTTTAAGATTGATGGTCATTCTTAAATTGGATGATCCTGAGCTAAACATCATACGCCCAAATCCACCTTGTCCACCGATGGATGCCGATACAGTTTCAACATCGTTATTATCACGTATCAAATGGGTTAATGCATCTGCATAAGCTGCTTTAGCTTCAAAAGATGTTTGAGAAATGAAAGAGACATCAACATCCACAGACCCTTCATCAGATTGAGGTAAGAGAATGAATCCTTTGGATGCAACTGCCCAAACCATACCACCGAGCAAGAGGAGTACAGTTACTATCGTGATCAATTGATGACGAATCGTCCATTTGACAGATTTTTCATAGATTGATTTGAAACCTTTGAGCATGTTGCCTTCTTTTTGAATCTTTTGATCGGATAGCATACGGGATGCCATGGTTGGAACAAGAGTCAGTGCTATAAAAAGTGATGCTCCTAAAGAATAGGCAATGGTTAAAGCCATACTAATAAAGATTTCAGCAATAAAACCTTCAATAAAGAAAATCGGTAAAAAGACAGCCGCTGTTGTGAGGGTGGATGCAGTGATAGCCCCTAATACTTGATGAGCACCAGCAATGGAGGCTTCTTTTTTGGATTTCCCTTCAGCAATCATGCGATAAATGTTTTCTATGACAACAATCGAATTGTCGACAAGCATCCCAATACCCAATGCTAATCCACCCATGGATACGAGATTTAAACTGACGTTGCTGAAATACATCAACATGAATGCTGCAATGACTGAAATAGGAATGGCTAATCCCACAATTAATGTGGGTTTGATATCTCTTAAGAATAAGAAGAGGACAACGATAGCTAAAATGGCACCAAAAATGATGTTTTGAAGCACTGAACTGATCGACTGATTGATGTATTCACCTTGATCAAGCAGGATGGTATAGTGGGCATTTTCACCTTCACGAGCCATGACCATATTTAATTTTTCAATGATATTTTGCGTGACTTCGGTGATGCCATAATCGGATTGCTTGGTGAAAGCAACCTGAATACCCTGGATACCGTTGATTTTCGAGTAGACATTCGTATTGGCATTGACGTAGCGAATCCCATCTTCTTTGACCAAATCTTTGATCCTAATAAGCGATGAACCATCAAATAGTATGGGGAGGTTTTCAATATCCGATAATGAATTGGGACGATCTCCTAAGTAGAGTAAACGTAGTTCCCCATTATCTAATGCCACTCCAATCAAACCACCGACGTTTTGTCTTTCGATAATGTCTAAGACATATTGATGAGTGATGCCGTAGGATGCAATCGTCACTGGATCTAAATCAACTTCTAAAATCACATCGGCAGCACCTGAAACACTGACATCAGCGATCCCTGGAATTGATTGAAGATCGAGTAAAAGATCGCGATTAATCCACTCTGTGTTACGAATAAGTGCTTCTTCATCGCTCAAACTTTCATCATAATCACGAAATAAGGTGACCGTCATTACGGGAAGCATATCGGGACTTATGCGTAAAATACGGGTATTTCCTACACCATCAGCAAATGTGATGTTGTTGATCAATTCTCTCAACTCAATGACAACCGTATCCATGTTGGCAGATTCTGCAAAGGTGATAATTGAAATTCCAAAGTTTTCATTAGAAATGGACGACACTTCTTGGAAATTACCGATGGTGGATACCGCAGATTCAATCGGATTGGCAATATCCCTTTCAACATCTTGAGGGGATGCTCCCGCATAATCGGTAACGGTGACAACAAAGGGTAATTCAATCTCTGGAAACAGAGTTAAAGGTAAACGTGTGACGGAAAAGATGCCTAAAACCATGATGATTAAAATACCCATCAGAACTGTAATTGGCTTTCTAACACTATATGAACTCATGTATGATCCTCCCAGGGTATAAAATGCCGACCGAACGGTCGGTCGGACACATATGATTATATCAAGAATAAGCGATAAAAACCAACTTTTTTGCTTATCTTGTGAAATGATGTGAGACATGGGTGAATCTTAAACAATACAAAAAAATCCCTTTTCAGGGATGATTCAAAACCAAATCATTTTTGGTTATATGTTGACCCAAGAGGGCTTCCGATTTTTAAAAATGGTGATTTGATCGAATCCCGCTTCCTTAAGGAGCGAGATAGCAAGATCAAAATGCTGATAATAGTCACTCACACGATGCGCATCGGATCCAAGGGTGATGATGGTTCCACCAAGTGCTTTATAGCGCTTGAGCACTTCTAAGCGTGGATGCGTCACACCTAAACCGTAACGTAGTCCAGACGTGTTGAGTTCGATACCTTTTTTCTTATCGACAATGACACGAAGTATTTGATCAATGATAGGTTGATAACGATCAAAATCATACATTTTTGTTTCGAATTGACCATAACGAATGATGTAATCAAGGTGACCGAATACATCGTATTCATCATAGGATTGAACAGCATCAAGCACTAATTGAAAGTAACGTGCATAAGTTTCATCTTGTGTTTTATGCTTAAAAAAATCACCGTTATAAAAATCGAGACGATCACCAAAATGAATCGAACAGATTACAAAATCAAAAGGATATCGATTTAAAAGCGACTTCATGATACTTTCGATATGAGGTTGATAACCGATCTCGACACCCATACCAATAAAAAGTGATTCATTTTTTCTTAGTTCTTGAATGATGGCATAATAACGATCATAGTCGATAGGATTTTCGAAAATAACGCTAGGATTATCGAAATCGACGTGATCGGTAAACATCACGCCAGTGACACCTCTTTTTTTTACCTCAACGAGATAAGCCTCCATCATTGCATTAGGATCGGCATCAAGCGAGAAATAGGTGTGCATATGGTGGTCGATCAGTGGGTTCATGTCTTTTTTTGTCTCCTTTTTAATTCACTTTCAATTTGGTCAAGGGTAACACCTTCTTGAACCATTAAAACCAGCGTATGGTATACCAAATCACTGATTTCATACGTCATCTCAGATATGCTATGGTTTTTTGCTGCAATAATGACTTCAGCGGTCTCTTCACCCACTTTTTTTAAGATCTTATCGATACCCTTGGTAAACAAGTAGTTGGTATATGATCCTTCAATGGGATTCTTTTTGCGTTCATCAATGGTTTGATAAAGTTCCTCAAGAAGAGGTTTAGGCGATTCTTCTGGCTCAATCAATGCGTTGTGAAAACAGCTCATCTCACCGGTATGGCACGCCACACCCGTTTGTTCGACGGTCATCAGTAAGCTGTCACCGTCACAATCATAAACAAGTCCTTTAACGGTTTGTACATGGCCAGACGTTTCTCCTTTTACCCATAGTGATTGTCTGCTTCGACTATAGTATGTCGCTTGTTTCGTCAACAATGTTTGTTTAAGCGCCTCTTCGTTCATATACGCTAACATCAGAACTTCTTTTGTGGATGATTCTTGTACCACGACTGGAATCAAGCCCTTTTCATTATATACGATTTTTTCAAGATTTATGTTCATGGGGTTTCTCACTTTCTCATCAATATGCCTTGATCTTTCAAGGTCTCTTTTAATGTTTTTATATCGATTTCTCGATAGTGGAAGACCGACGCTGCAAG
>DIKN01000020.1 GCA_002424575.1 Acholeplasmataceae bacterium UBA5617
TATGCATAAGCCCCCTTAATCAAGAGTGTCACCGACTTAATGCCAGCTTCTTCACCCGCTTGATAATCGAGCACTTCAACTTTAAAGCGTTTCTTTTGAGCATAACGCACATACATCCGGTAGAGCATATCTGCCCAATCTTGAGATTCGGTTCCACCTGCACCGGGATGAAGTTCTAAAATGGCGTTAGAATGGTCATAAGGTCCATTCAAAATGGTTTCAACCTCAAAGACTTTCACTTCATCGTCTAACGCTTCTAAATCATCTTCGAGTATGACCCATTCTTCGGTACCCTCTTCACTGATCTCATACCACTCGATCAGCTGTTCAAGTCGTTTCGCTAAAACTTGAAATCGATCAAGTTTTTCACGAATCTCAGTCGCCTCTTTGGTCACTTTTTTGGCATGTTTTGTGTCTGACCAAAAGGAAGGTGATTGCATCACTTCATTTAACTTTTGATAGGTTTCTTCCAGTTTTTGTGGGCCTATCGCTTTTCTTAAATCACTGATACTTTCTTTGAGTTGACCAATGCGTTTATTGACTTCATAGGTTTCCACAAAAACACCTCCTTATCGCCAGGGTAAATTGCGTTGTGCGTGATTCTTTTTAATTTTCGGTTTTTTAGGTTTTGCTTCAGTGCGACCTTCGTTGGTTTGTGTATTTTTAACGACAGCTTCACGTTCAACATTATATTGAATCTGTGCGCGAATCGCATAGCGTGTCACATCGCGTGCGATGTTTGCAACCATTTCATTAAACATGCTTAACCCTTGTTGTTGATAAATCACAAGTGGACTTTGTTGTCCATATGCTTGAAGGGATACAGCTTGTCTGAGTTCACTCATGGCATCGATGTGGCGCATCCAATAGGTATCGATGACACGAAGCATGACCACTTTTAAGAATTCATTAAAGATATCTTCTGGAACCATCGCTTTTTTACGGTCAAGTTCTTTTTCTGCCAAATCTAAAATATAGGCTTCAAGTTCTTTTTCATCCATTTTTTCGATGGTCTCTTTGGATATTGTGTTAGGCATGAAGATGTTTCCATTGAAAGTTGCGATGATGTTGTCATCATCAATCTTGAACTGATTTTTGCCAACTGGATGAATGAACTGGTGCAAGGTTTGAGATAGACTCATTTTTACGGTTTCTCTCACCTGCTTTTCAATGGATGCGAGTGTGAGAACATCGCGGCGTTCTTTGTAGATAATTTCACGTTGTTTACGTAAGACATCATCATACTTTAAAACGTTCTTACGGGTGTCATAGTTATTCCCTTCGATACGCTTTTGAGCCGATGTCACAAAGCGTGAGAAAAGTTTAGAAGATAGAGGTTCACCGGTGGTGTTTAAGCGCTCGAGCATCTCGATCCGACGTTTAAACGATTCACCACCGAAACGTTGCATGAGTTCATCTTCTGCGGAAAGATAAAACCGTGAATATCCTGGGTCACCTTGACGTCCACTACGACCTCTCAACTGATTATCGATACGTCTAGACTCATGACGTTCACTACCGATGACAGCTAAGCCACCGAGTTCAACAACGCCTGGTCCAAGTTTAATATCCGTACCACGACCAGCCATGTTGGTGGCGATTGTGACAGATCCCATTAAACCAGCTTTAGCAACAATTTCTGCTTCACGTTCATGGTTTTTTGCGTTTAATACTTCATGGTTGATCCGTCTTGCCTTAAGCAGACGGCTTAAAAGTTCAGATGTTTCGACAGCGATAGTCCCGATTAGCATCGGTTGCCCTTGACTGTGACGCATTTCTACCTCATCACAAAGTGCCTTATATTTATCTTCCAGACGAGCATAGATAAAATCGGGTTCGTCTTTTCGGATGATGGGTGCATTGGTCGGTACTTCGACGACATCCATATTGTAGATGTCACGGAATTCTTCTTCCTCGGTTTTCGCTGTACCAGTCATACCGGATAACTTCTTATACATTCTAAAGAAGTTTTGATACGTAATCGTTGCAACCGTCACGGTTTCTTTTTTGATTTGTACGCCTTCTTTAGCCTCTAAAGCTTGATGAAGCCCTTCAGAAAATTGGCGTCCTCGCAAAATACGTCCTGTAAACTGGTCAACGATTAAGACTTCACCATCCTGAACCACGTATTCAACGTCTCTTGACATGATATGGACAGCACGGAGTGCATTGTTGATGTGGTGAACCAACGTCACATGTTTTAGATCATAGAGGTTCTCAAGTTGGAAAATTTGTTCAGCACGTTTGATGCCAGACGGTGTTAATGCGATGGTTTTTGATTCAAGATCGATTTCATAATCTTCATCACGGAGTGATTTAGCAAAACGATCGGCTGCTTGGTAAAGGTTGTAATTATTTTTTTCACCGCCAGAGATGATCAGTGGTGTTCTCGCTTCATCGATTAAAATGGAGTCGACTTCATCGATGATCGCATAGGTTAATCCTCGCTGTTGAACCATGTCACGCGCATAGAGAACCATATGATCTCTTAAATAATCGAAACCTAGTTCAGCGTTTGTTGAATAAAGGATGTCACAATCATAAGCTTGACGCTTTTGATCGCGGGTAAAATCACGCAAATTTAGCCCTACGGTTAATCCTAAAAAGCGGAATAGATCACCGATTTCACCATAGGCTTCACGTTTCGCTAAGTATTCGTTAACCGTGACGATATGAACGCCTTCACCGTTCAGTGCAGCTAAGTAAGCAGGCATAACAGCGGTCAAGGTTTTACCTTCACCGGTTTTCATTTCTGCGATATTCCCGTGGAAAATCGCAACCGCTCCGAGCACTTGAACATAATATGGGAAAAGCTTAGTCACGCGGCGTGACGCTTCTCTGACCACTGCAAACGCTTCAGGCATGATGGATTCTAACGATTCACCCTGTTGATAACGCGATTTAAACCACGGTGTTTTAGCTTGTAGTTCTTCATCACTCAGTTTTGCGATATCCGCTTCCATCGAAAATACGATATCTGCGATTTTTTTGGCATCTTTGAGTTCTCTTTTACCTGGGTCAAACCACTTTTTTAACATAGAAACACATCCTTTTCGTCTTTATTATATTACTATAATAAGGCCTTTTTTACAAGCGATTTCACCGTTTACGGGATTTTAACATAATCTAAAAATGGCGAAAAAAAAGAGGTCCGTATCAACGAACCTCTTCATGAAGATCTCTTAGAAATCAAACTTAACGTCTTCGCGCTTCATCGCTTCTGCTTCGAAGAAAGCTTTCTTTTCAAACTTTTTCCAGTTTGCGATTAAACTGCTTGGGAAAACAACAACTTTTTGATTGTAATATGAAACATTGGAGTTGTAGACACGACGTGATGCTTGAAGGTTTTCTTCCACTTCAAGGGTAGCATCTTGGAGCTTACCAATGTTTTGGCTTGCCTTCAAATCGGGGTATTGTTCAACCACAACATTGATGGCTTGTAAACCACGGGTGACTTCATTCGCAAATTCTTGTTTTTCAGCCATCGGTGCACCGTGTGCAGGTTGTCTCATTTGAACAACTTTGGTCAATGTTTCTTGTTCAAACTTCATATAACCTTTGGCTGCAGAAAACATTTTGCTCAAAAGATCAAAGCGTTTAGTGAGTGCAACATCAATACTAGATTCTGATTCATCAATTTTGACGAGCATACGTCTAAAACTGTTAATGGTTGAAATAATCCAACCAATGATAATCAGAGCGACTAAACCTAAAGCTAGTCCAATATATAATCCTGGCATAATCTTCATTCCTCCTAAAGTGTATTTTTAAATTTTTGACTATCGAGTTTAAGTTCATTAATGATGGCTGGAATCATATCGATATCCACCATAAAATCTTTCAAGGATTCTTGATTCAGCGGTGTCTTCAAAGAAATTTCCATATAATCTCTTCGATCATTGACTCCAACATGAAGTTCATTGCCTTGATAACAGTAGAGGATTGATCCTTTGTGAAGTTTTTCTAGCTCCATAAGTTTTTCAATCATGCTTGAGGTAATATGATAAAACGCATATTCTTGGTTGGAGGCCCAAATGGAGAACTTTTTATTAAATTCAATGGACTCCACTTCGATCTTTTCAAGGTTTCTCGTATTGACTTGCCAACCGCGACCTTCAGCAATCTTAAGCACATGCTTGAATTGTCTTTCAAAGTGGTAAATATACCAACGACCTTTGAAATAGGTTTGATAGGATACGTGAACATTGCCTTTAGAGTCTCTCGTTTCAACGCGCTCTTTGAGATCAATATCAGAGACTTCAAAGGTTATACCTTTATAATTGCCACGAATATAATCTTCACCGTTGTAACGATCAGGTCGTTTCACCATACCGGTTTCCATGATGGTCGAGATCGGGATGTGTGCATGGGGATCATAGGTTACGTCTGTAAATGATTCCTTGAGCAGCGTCACAATTAAATCGTGTTTGATAATCGTTCTAAATTTTGAGTAGTGCGATGCAGCTTTGCCAAAAAAGACAAAAGAAACAATCGCTAAAATAACCGCTGGGACAAAGAGTAATGGGACCTCTGTGATGAATGAGACAAAAGCGATAATCACAGCGCCTACAATAAAAAGGATACCTTTTTTTTGTACACTTTGATAATCTTTAAAAATGGCTAAACGTTTTTGTTCAAGTACATTTAATTGGTCCATGGAATCACCTAGTCTCTATTTTATACCAGTTTCCTAAAGATTTCAATCTTATCGAGTCTTTCCCATGCAAATACATCATCATTTCGTCCAAAATGGCCATAGTTTGCGGTTTTTTTGAATATGGGACGTTTGAGATCCAATGTTTTGATGATGGATGCAGGACGAAGATCAAAGTGCTTATTGACCGCATCATAGATAGCATCCAATGAAACGCGTTCCGTTCCAAAGGTATTGATGAGTAATGAAACAGGTTTAGCTAATCCGATGGCATATGCAATCTGAATTTCGCATTGATCAGCGATGCCTGATCCCACGATATTTTTTGCAATATAACGCGCCATATAAGCTGCACTTCGGTCAACCTTGGATGCATCTTTTCCAGAAAATGCTCCCCCTCCGTGACGTGCATACCCACCGTATGTATCCACAATAATTTTACGACCTGTTAATCCCGCATCACCATGGGGTCCACCGATGACAAAGCGTCCCGTTGGATTGATTTGATAAATGGTTTCCGATGTATCATAACCTCTTAAAACAGGTTCGATGACGTGCTTCAAAACTTCACGTTTCAAATCGTGCTGATCCCAAAAGTCATCGTGTTGTGTCGATAAAACCACGGTATGAATGGATACAGGTTGATTCTTCTCGTTATATGCAACGGTGACTTGAGTTTTTCCATCCGGTCTAAGTCCTGAAATGATATTTTCTTTACGAACATAACTCAAACGCTCTGCTAAGCGATGCGCTAAATAGATGGGAAGTGGCATGAGTGTCATCGTCTCGTTTGTGGCATATCCAAACATTAAGCCTTGATCCCCAGCTCCTTGTTCTTTATTTTCTTTCTCATCGACACCGAGTGCGATATCGGGTGATTGGGGTTTTATCCGCACATCCACCACCACATCATCTGCATTGTAACCATATTCTTTTTTATTATACCCGATTTGATGAATAGCTTCTCTAACGACACCATCAAAATTGATGGTTGCTTTCGTCGTGATTTCACCAAACAAAAGGCAATAATCCGTGGTCACTGCAGTCTCACACGCGACACGTGCATCAGGATCTTGCTCCAGTGCTGCATCCAAGATAGAATCTGAGATAAAATCTGCAACTTTATCTGGATGACCTTCGGTCACCGATTCACTACTAAATAGTTTAATCATGGTCAAACCTCTCTTTCCAAAAAAAAGTGCTTCTCGAAGGAGAAACACCATATTGACTGGGATTTTTCCTTATTGATGGGTCACTTAACCCCTCGTACTGAGCACCTAATCCAATAGGTTGCTGCTACGTCATTGGTCACTAGCCTCGGTAGCTCTGAATAAGTGAAACAGATTCATTTGTAATCCTTATTTAGCATACATGAAGATCATGAAAAAGTCAACGAAAATGACAATAAATGATCTTAGAAATTGTTGTACATGTCTGCGAATTCATCGTGAAACTTTAAGAAACGTTCTTTTAAATCATAGTCAAAATAGTTGCAAAGATCTGTCTGGAATGATTTGAGTACAATGGAATGCGCCATGGGACGTTTATAAGACTTTGGTCCACGCATCGTGATGTAGAGATCAGCCAGTAAAATGATTTGTGATTCAACTTCTGGTTGAATGAGTAACATGTCTTTTAAGAACTTTTCGTTGGCTGTATCTTCGATGTGAGCACGTGCAATGTCCTCACATTTTTGAGCGAGCTGCATGCGTTTGGCGATTTTTGATCCGAGTTCAGTCTTTTCCTTGAGTACATCATAGGATTGTTCACCAAACGTGTTCATGTCATTAAGTAAATTTTTGATTTCTT
>DIKN01000106.1:0-6005 GCA_002424575.1 Acholeplasmataceae bacterium UBA5617
TTTTAAATCGATCCTCCGAAATACTTCGTCAAATGTTCGCACTTCACTATCAAATGGTATTTTTCTGTCAAATGATAGTGGTACTTCTAACTGTTTTGGGTTAAAATAGACTTGGTATAATTGTGTACTAGTCATACTTCAATTATACCAAAAACCACCCTGGCTTCCAGAGTGGTTTTTTGTTATCAAGGCTGAAACTATTTTATTTCGTTACAGCCCCTTTATCCAAGTTTTGGTGTGGTAAAGATAAACCCGGTTTGACCTTCACCTTCAGTTGAAGATTCCACAGCGATTTCAGTGGGTATTGCGTAATCGTAAAACGCATCATAATCTAACGCAATATTTTCAATAACACCATTATTAATCGTTGGTGTTAATAAGGTGTAAGCACCACCAGTAATGACAATGTTTCCCTGTTGAGCTGTCAGATTCCGTGCGAGGAAATATCCATATCCGGTGGTTTGGTTACCAATAACGACATCACCTTCAGCAAAAACAAACGTAGGTCTATCAAGTGTTCCAAGTGCAGTCCTTTTATCTGTTGTCAAATTTCCTTTGATATATAGTGTTCCTTGAATACCTTGGGTACTATTACCACGTCCGTTAAGTATTACATCCCCATTGACAATGACATTGCCATAAATCGTACTATTTTCATTCATTGTAAGGTTGCCATCGATCACTAAAAGTCGACTATCTGGAACGGTTAAACTTTTATTTCTCGGTATGTTTACAGAACCATTGACATACCAATGACCACCGGCTGTAGGATTTGTTTGTGTCTGTAATTGGTTGGGTAAGATGAAACTGAATCCTGTACCGGCAAGAGCGAGACTCCGAATATAACTGATCACACTTTGAAAATCAGTAAAAAGAGTTTCGGAAGCTATCGTCGGAAAGTTTTTTTCCATATAGAGGGGTAAGTAACTGGCCAATAGATTGCTTGGTGTAACCAGAGGACTAAGTTCAAATGTAGGTTCTCCCCCCGTATATTTGAAAATAGAATCATAGGTGTTAAGCGATGTCACAGACCCTGTCAAATAACTTCTCACAGGTTGACTACCCACCAGTAAGCGCGACGATACGGTGTAGAGATTGGTACCAAACTGCTCGATATCGACATTCATTAAGGTTTCAAGTTGACTGATATACATAGGATCAAGCGATTGATCACGTGCGATAAGATAGAGTGCACCACGAACATCAGCAACTGCATTGGCATAATTTTCAGATTCTTCAATCGCGATATCCGTTAACTTAGCTTGGAAGAAGATATAGGACAAAAAGGTTGCTGTTGTCCCGAGGACAAATGCAACAATCGCTAAGACTGCAGGAAGCCCAATCCCTTTTTTACTTTTCAAAACATGCATGTCCTCACCTCCTAGGTTGGGATGGTTTCGAGTACGAGTGTCTTATCGTATCGGAACGTATAGTCATTATGTTCTCCAGTAAGTATTAATGTGATGGAATACGTCAAGGTTGTACCTTGTATTGTATAATTTAGTGATGATAGTGGCGATATCGTAAAGTGTTGAATCGAGTATTCTATATCATTGATCAAGAGTTTTCCATTTGACACTTCAAAGCGCAGGGTTTGAACGGGGTCATATACGACAAGATCGATGGTTCCACTATCTAAATTAGGGACATATTCAAACGCTTTAATGAATACGATGCAATTTGAAACGAGACACGTTTGATAATTGGTTGGACCTAAGTCGCGCAATTCACGATCAATCTTTGCTGTCAAAAGCGTACTTTCTGTACTTGCACGGCTCTGTTCGATAACTTTAGCATTCGCATTGGTGATCACAGAGATCATGACTGCTGAGAGTGACAAAATGATTCCAAATAAAACGATAGCTCCGAGTAATTCAATCATCGTCATGCCGTGCTTACGCATAGATGACACCTTCTAACGTAATCGTTCTTGACTTATAATAATATATAGTGATGGAGAAGCGAACAATTTGATATGCTGTAGTTTCAGCAGTTGGTGCATAAAACGTGATGACGACATCTTCAGCATCAATCACCGTTGAATCAATAGGTTCTAAAGCATCACATGTCACAATCGTTCCGATATTTGAACATGTTGTCACATCGATTGTTTTTTCTTGTCCGCCTAACCAAGGGGATACTGTTGCATAGGATAAGGATGTGATGAGATCATCGCGAAGCGAAGAAGCAAATTCAACAGCTACGCGCTTATTTTCAGTCGCGATGGCTTGGTTTCGCATGGCCATGATGGTTGCAATGGCAGTGGTAAAAACAAGCGTGATGATCGCAACCGATGCAATAACTTCAAGTAACGTAAATCCGTGATGGTCGATAATGCGCTTCATGGACATCCTCCTCCATCTTCATTATATATGATTTTTGTGGTTTAAAGCGGACAACGACCTTACATTTATCTTAAATCTTCAAGAAAATCAAGATAACACTTGGGTTATATGAGGGGTATTTTGCTATAATGAGAATAGATTGAGGTGAATGCCTTGAAAAGCACAATGCTCTACTTAAAACGAAATCTCTATTTCATACTATCTTTAACCACACTGGTGCTAACAGCTGGATTAGCTGTGATTCTTTTGTTTGTCTTCGATTTGGGAAAACCCGTGGCTCAAACATCCGTTGGTTTTGTCTACTTGGGATCAACTGAAGAATCAGAATATGCAGCCGTTCTTACCCCACGCATCGCACAGTGGCAAAATACAGCGGATTACGCGTTATCTTATCAAGAATATGAATGGAAGATCGATTTGAATTATTTCAATTTTGATGTTGATGAGACCGTCAAACATGTCGATCAAGATCAAAACAATAAGGCTTATTTCACTTTAAGCGAAACTTCAAAAAATCAGCTTCATCAAGATATGATATCCGATTTGACACAAGATCTCATCGATGGTTTTGATTACGAAGCTCTACTCGATGATCTTAATCAAGATATGAGTTTACTCAAAAATAGAAAGACATACCATCTCAAAAATTACTTAGATCCTGCACTCCTCCAAACCGTTATTGAGTCGATTCAAATCGACAACATACCTTTTGATGTCGTCACAAACATTCATAATGCGTTAGATGACATCATCATTTCAGCCAATCAACGGTTTAAGTTAAGCACTGCGTTACAATCTTATGGATTATCAAATGAAGAACTCTCCGTGATTGCATCCGCAATGCAATATGTCTTGATCGTCACACCCGTTCAAGGTTTTATCTTTGAACCATACACCGCATTACCTTCATGGGCTTCACCAGGGGCAAATGTGCGTATCTTGCAGATGAGTGGTTATGATTTTTCATTCTTTAATCCTTTGCAAGAAACCATGACTTTATCTGTTGATCGTCTCGACCAAGACAGTTTAATGTTTACCTTAAAAGGTTATCCATTCCTGACAACCTATGAACGGATTAACCAAGTGGGTTCCACTATCTATTTCCAAGAAACAAGACTTCAAAATCTAAACCTAAATGATACAACACCAGGGATAACCATCATCGATTCAGCATTAGAAACAGTTTATGAATTGATCATCACACCGGGTGTTAACGGCCAAATCATCAACTATCAACGCAAAATAACACCGCTCAATCAGGCATCAACCACCATCACACTCTTCAGTGAACACATCTATCCCATCACGCAAATTGTTGAAGAGCATGTGATTCCAAAGGGGTGATTTTATGGCACTAAGACGTATTGGTGATATTCTTCTTGACGCGAAAGTCATCACCGAAGCACAACTTAAAGATGCACTCTCAAAACAAGAAAAATCGGAGCGTCTCGGTGAGACATTAGCTCGTCTTGAATATGCAACCGAGATGCAAATCTTAAAAGCTTTAGAGGATTCAACCGGTGTACAGCGTGTTGCACTGGCCAATTTTACGATTGATGAAAACGTACTCGCTTTGGTCGATGAAACGTTTTGTCGAAGACAGAACGTCATTCCGCTTCGCATCGAAGGGAAAAATTTACTTTTCGCAACCTCAGATCCTCTCGACTTTGTTGTCATCGAAGAACTTCGCATTTTAACAGGTTATCGCCCCAAAGCCTTTTCAGCACCACGCAATGAAATCATCAGTCAAATTGAAAAATATTATGGATTCACGCGAACACTCGAAGCACTCGGTGCTCGTCAATCGATTTCTAAAGAAGAAGAGTTTGAAGACGATGATGATGACGATACACCGATGGTCAAATTGGTCAATCAGATTTTAACCTCTGCTGTTTTTCAACGTGCGAGTGACATACATATCGACCCTCTTGATGACAAAATCCTTGTCAGATATCGTGTCGATGGTGTTCTTGATATCGTCAAAGAATTTCCAATCAAAATCCATAACCAAATGATCTCACGCATCAAAGTCATGTCGGGTATGGATATCACAGAAACACGCATTCCACAAGATGGTCGTATTCAGACAGCGATTCAACAAAAAAATATTGACTTACGCATATCGACTTTGCCCACAGTTCGTGGCGAAAAAGTGGTCATGCGTGTCCTCGACCTTTCGGGATCGATGAATAAGATATCAGCTCTTGGCTTTAATGAAAAAGAAGAACGTTTGGTGCGTCAAATGATTGATCGTCCCAATGGAATCGTGTTAGTCAGTGGACCCACTGGATCAGGGAAAACAACAACCCTTTATGCATGCCTTGAGGAACTCAATAAACCAGGCGTCAACATCGTTACGGTTGAAGACCCTGTTGAAATCAAAATGAGAGGTGTCAATCAAGTTCAAGTTCAACCCGATGTTGAATTGACGTTTGCGAAAGCCCTTCGTTCGATTCTTCGTCAAGACCCCAACATCATCATGGTCGGGGAAATTCGCGACGTAGAAACCGCCGAAATAGCGATTCGTGCATCCTTAACGGGTCACTTGGTGTTATCCACCATCCATACCAATGATGCTGTAAAAACTGTCACACGTCTGTTGGATATGGACATTGAACCCTTTTTGATTGCTTCATCTTTATCCGGTATTATTTCTCAGCGCCTTGTCAGATGCTTGTGTCCTGAATGCAGTTATGAAGATGAACCAAGTCCATCTGAAATTGTCATGTTTAAAAAGTATGGCATGACGATCGATAAAGTTAAACGTGCACGTGGTTGTACATCATGTAATTTTAAAGGATATGCAGGTCGTGTCGGTATTTTCGAAGTTTTACCGATCACGAGAAACTTTCAACGTTTGATTGCAGAAAATGCGAACGTCATCGATTTAACCAAACAAGCGCGCAATGAAGGTATGATTACGATTCTCGAATCTGGATTGCAAAAAATTAAAAAAGGTATCACCACCCTTGAAGAAGTCTTGAAAGTCGCAAGCGAACTGGAGTGATGGACGATGGATTTACGCAATTATAAATTTCTCGCCACCAACGCTGATGGAAAGACGGTCAGAGGGACGATTGAAGCACTCAATCGAAACGTGGTTGTGAAATATTTGCAGTCAAAAAATTACACGATTCAAAACATCACAGAATACAATAATCTGCTCACACGATTGGATAAGATTACGTTTGGTCGTTTGATGAACCCCAAACAATTAATCTTCTTTTTGAAACAGCTTGGGTCCTTATTGAATGCAGGTGTCAAGTTGATCTCAGCATTGGAATTATTATCCTTACAACAAGAAAATAGAAATCAACGAAAACTGTACTTTGAGTTATATCAACAGATCAATAACGGGTTATCGTTTTCGAAAGCTTTGTCAAAAAGACCCAAAGATTTTCCGAGTTTACTCGTACAGATGGTTGAAGTCGGTGAATTATCAGGTGATTTAGGTCCAACCGTTGTTAAAATGGCGGAATATTATGAATCACAGATGAAAGTGAGCGCTGAGATCAAAGGAGCACTCAGAATGCCTTTGATTTACTTGACCGCAGCATTATTGATTTCAGTTGGGATGTTACTCTTCGTATTTCCCAACATTACAGGTCTTTTCCAATCCTTTGAAGGTGCAGAACTTCCTGGGATAACAAAAATGTTTTT
>DIKN01000106.1:6152-6337 GCA_002424575.1 Acholeplasmataceae bacterium UBA5617
ATGTTATCCAATGGTGTTAACTCCATCAAAGCTTTGCAAACCGTTCAAGGAATCTTGTCAAATGTCATCTATAAAGATTTAATGGCGAAAACGTTAAAATACATTGAAGATGGGAAACCCTTCTCCCGTGCCTTTGAAGAAAGTAAGTATATCGATCCGATCATGGCACGCATGATCTCGACAGG
>DIKN01000073.1 GCA_002424575.1 Acholeplasmataceae bacterium UBA5617
ATAACGTCTATCAAACGTGATGACTATGTACTTGCACAAACACCCCAAGCATTTTTAACAGAAAAAATTCGATATGCTTATTTACGTAGTCGAGAAACCTATGACGATGATATCGCCCTCTATCAAGTTTTCTATCCTGACGAAAAAGTTCATCTCGTTTATAACGATGAACCCAACATCAAAGTCACATATCCTCAAGATTTTGCTTACATCAAAGCCATTTTACAAGAAAGGGATGAACATATGCGTATTGGTCATAGTTTCGATATACACCAACTCGTTGAAGGGCGCCCATTATGGCTTGGAGGACTTGAAATACCTTTTGAAAAAGGACTTCTTGGACACAGCGATGCCGACGTTCTCCTACACGCTATTGCTGAAGCCATTTTAGGTGCACTTGCACTCGGTGATCTCGGCACGCATTTTCCTGATACAGATCCTAAATATAAAGGTATCGATTCCAAATTAATCTTAAAAGAGGTCACCACATTGATGCATGAAAAAGGTTATCAAATATCTAATGTGGATGCGACCATATATGCGGAGGTTCCCAAGCTCAACCCTCATATACAAAGTATTCGTGAAAGCATTGCCCGTCTCCTTTCTCTTTCAATAGATCTTATCAGCATCAAGGCATCTACCTACGAAAAAATGGATGCGATTGGTGAACAAAAAGCGATGGCTGCTGAAGCGGTCGTCTTACTCAAGAAGGTGTAAATATGTTGATTGATACTCCCTTTGGTCAGTTTGACCTGATTAAAAATTACCGTGAAGGTTTTGACCTTCTCAAATTTAATGAACGTTATGTCGATGTGGCTTTTGATCGCTACACCTATTTGGTAGGTGATATGTCTTCTGGTATACTGCGCATCAAAGGATTTAACTCAGATCCCAAAAGCCCCAACGGTTTCAAACGTATCCCTGATTATTTAAATGAATCGTGTAGCTTAAACTGTGCACACTTCGTGTTAAAGCGTGTGAAACAGGTTGTCGAAACAAACACTGATAAGGATATTGTTTGAAGATTTTATTTTCATAGAGTATACTAAAGGTGTCATAAAGGATGGGTGAGACGTATGGATCAAACCAAAGAACAAGTATTAGCGCTCATAACGAAAGTGAGACCTTATCTTCAACGCGATGGAGGTGACATTGAAGTCATCAACGTCGAAGATGGTATCGTGTATGTAAAAATGCTTGGCGCATGCGATGGGTGCATGGCACTCGATGTGACCTTAAAGCAAGGGATTGAAACAATGTTGCTTGAAAATGTGCCAGGTGTTATTGCAGTTGTTACGGTAGACTAATCAAGAGGGGATCCTTCCTCTCTTTTTTACCATAATTTGCCAAAATAATACTGAAACAAAAAAATGCATCATGATTTGATATAATCACACCATAAGGAAAACTTCTTTTGTTTTATAGCACACTAAAAAAAGGTGGTAAAAGTATGAAAAGAATAATTGGAATCGTGGTTGATTCCACACTGGGTTTATCGAATGAATACGCTCAAGAACATCACATCACCGTTGTTCCGCTCAAGGTTTTAATTGACGACAAAGAATATATCGATGGTCAGATTCACCCCGATATTGTCGTTGAAGCATTACAACAAGGTAAACATGTAAAGACATCACAGCCTACTCCCGAATTGTTTATGGCAGCTTATGAAGAACAGCTTAAGTTGTACCCTCAAGTGATTTGTTTGACACTCTCCAAAACACTTTCTGGAACAGTCAACAGCGCGACACTCGCACAAACACTTTTAGAAAACAACAACGTGTACGTGGTCGATAGCGAAACCACCATTAATGGTGGATTGTACTTAATTGAAGAACTTGTTCGCTACTTAGACGAAGGACATCACATTGTCGATGCACTCGGTTATCTCGAGGAACTCAAAGAAAGAGGGTCCTTAATCTTTACGGTGGATAATCTCCAAACATTGGTTAGAAATGGACGCATCGGTAAGGTTCAAGCAATCATCGGAAATGTACTCAAAATTAAACCTATTCTTCGCTTTAGACGCGGGGTTCTTGATTTAGAACACAAAGTTCGAAGTTTTAAAAATGTTATCCTCTATCTTTCTGATGAAGTGAAGAAAATGTTGAACTTTGGTAAAGTATGCGCCTATATCGCTTATGTTGATCGCAGCGTGGAAGCAAAAGAACTCGAACATGAACTCTTTCAACTCGGTGATCAAGTTCGCGTTAAAATTACCGGTGTTATCAGTCCTGTCGTCTCAGCCCATGTCGGTTTAGGTGGCTTAGGGATTTATCTCACCAACGAATAACATCTTAAAGAAGATGTTGATAGACATAAAAGGTCTATTAGCATCTTTTCTTATGAACACATCGGACTAAAAAAATATGATATAATACTTGCGAGGTTTTTAGATATGAAGATAAACGATCAAATCATCTGCAAAATCACGGGTATTCAATCATATGGCGTCTTTGTGACGTGTGAAGACTACACCGGACTCATTCACATCTCAGAATTATCTGATCAATTTGTCTCTTCCATTGAAGAGATTCTTTGTGTGGGAGATGAGGTTGAAGTCATCGTTTTAGATATCGATGAAGAACAAAAGCGCTTAAAATTATCCTATAAACAGGCGAATCCTATTCATCCCAAAATCTCAAAAATGGTGAAGATTAAAATCGGTTTTCACTCCTTATCAAAAGCATTACCCCATTGGATTGAGAAAGCAAAACAAAGAATAGAGGAAAAGAAATCATGACACACATCCAATTAAACATCGATGATGCACGTTCATTTCTAAATGAACAACCTGAATCTCTACAAAAGGAAGTCAAAAAACTTCATAAGGTGATTCACGAAAAGACAGGAAAAGGATCGGACTATTTAGGATGGTTAGATCTCCCAAAAACCTATGACAAAGAAGAGTATGCACGCATTGTTGCTGCCGCGAAAAAGATTAGAAAACAAAGCCAAGTGCTTGTTGTGATTGGAATAGGCGGATCCTATTTAGGAGCTAAAGCTGGCTTAGAATTTTTAAAGGTTCCTTTTAAGAAAGAAAAACTTGAAATTGTGTTTGCCGGTCACCACATGTCGGGTTCATATTTGCATGAACTCGTTGAATATTTAAGAAATAAACGGTTTTCAATCAACGTGATCTCTAAATCGGGGACGACCACAGAACCTGCTATCGCATTCCGCATACTTAAGAACTTACTCGAAGAACAAGTGGGTAAAGATCAAGCGAAGGATCGTATTTATGCAACCACGGACAAAAAACGTGGTGCACTTTATTCTGTGGCTAAAGAAAATGGTTATGAAATGTTTGTCATCCCAGATGATGTCGGTGGACGCTTCTCTGTTTTGACAGCTGTCGGTCTACTGCCACTCGAAGCTGCAGGTATTAAAACGAAGGATATTCTAAAGGGTGCAAAAGATGCTTATACCCGTTTCAAGAAACCATTGCTAGAAGAAAACGAAGCTTATCTCTATGCAGCAACCCGCTATCTTTTATATCGTTCGGGTAAAAAGATTGAAATGCTCGTTGGTTATGAGCCCAATCTTCTCTATTTAAATGAATGGTGGAAACAGCTTTATGGTGAATCCGAAGGAAAAGAAAACAAAGGTCTTTTTGTCGCATCCGCAGGATTCTCTACTGATCTTCACTCGTTAGGTCAATACATCCAAGAAGGGGAAAGACATCTCTTCGAAACGGTGATTAATGTTGAAAATACAGCGTTCGATGTCATTCTACCTGAAGAAGAAAACGATCTCGATGAGCTCAATTATTTAAGTGGAAAACCACTCTCTTATGTCAATCAACAAGCCCTAAAAGGGACCATGATGGCACATCAAGATGGAGGTGTTCCCAACATCCTCTTAACCATTCCTCAGATGGACGCTTATACGTTTGGTTATCTGGTTTACTTCTTTGAAAAAGCATGTGCGATGAGTGCATACTTGATTGACGTGAATCCGTTTAATCAACCCGGTGTCGAAGCCTATAAAAAGAACATGTTTGCCTTATTAGGTAAAAAAGGGTACGAAAATTTATTGAAGTAGGGATCCGATGAAAGTTAAAACAACGTATTCAGCAAGTGAAACCGAGGCTCTTGGCTATGAGCTCGGTTTACTTTTAAAGGATGAACCCAAAGTTGTCATTTTACTCGATGGCGAACTGGGTTCTGGGAAAACCACATTGACGAAAGGCCTTGCACGAGCAATCGGTATTGAAGATGTGGTCAACTCACCTACCTTTACGCTGATGAAAAAATATAAATCGAAAGACAGACTCAAGACGCTCTACCATTTAGACCTCTATCGATTAGAGGGTGTGGGAAGCGATTTTGATCTTGAAGAATATATTGATGGCATGGGTTTGATCGTGGTGGAGTGGCCATATCAAGCAGAAGATCTACTGCCGAAAGACTATCTCCTAGTGAAAATTAAAAAACTTTCAGACAGTATGCGTGAATTCACCTTAGCTTGTGTGGGTATACCTTGTAAACGGGCGGTGCAATACATATGAGAACACTGTTTTTTGATGTATCAACCAACGTGATGTATGTTGGTATTGCTAAAGATGATATCTTGATCGATTACAGCATTCGTATTGCACAACGCGATCATGCGAAATATTTAGTGGATCGTATCGATCAAATTTTAAAACGAAACAAACTGTCATTAAGCAAAATCGATGAATTAATTATTGGATATGGACCTGGATCGTATACTGGAATTCGCATTGCCGTAGTCGTCGGAAAGATGCTCGCATATGCGCGAAACATTAAACTCAAAACTGTGAGTTCTCTTTTCTTCATGACATCAGGTTATGAAGGAAAGGTTGCCCCTATGGTTGATGCGCGAAGAGGATATGTCTTTTCGGGCATTTATGAAAACGGGAATACTTTGCTTGAAGATGGGTATCGTCTTTTTACTGAACTTCAACAACTTGAACTGTATAAACAAGCTCAAACCATTTTGATTGACGATCGCAGTTTCATGGTCAATCCTAAATTGATCCGTGAAAAGGGAATCATGGTTGATGATATTCATGGATTAGTTCCTCATTATTTAAGACGAACGGAAGCGGAAAGTCATGCAGATCAGAAGAGCGAAACTTGATGATATCATCGATATCGTAAAACTCGAACACACGGTGTTTCAAGAATCATTAGGAGAAACATTTCTTTACGATGAACTCTCCCTTAATCCTTTCGCACGCATCTATATCATTGAAGATGAAGATGGATTTGCGGGTTTTATAGGTGTTCGTGTTGATGACCAAGCGGAGATGATGAATTTTGCTGTGATCAAGGAAAAACAGCATCGAGGATATGGAACACGATTACTTCAACACGTCTTAAATGAACTTCGTCTTGAAGGGATCAACCAACTCTCGCTTGAAGTGAGAAAAAGCAATATGATTGCTCAAACATTCTATGAGAAAATGGGGTTTGTGAAATCCCACATTCGAAAAGATTATTATAAAACAGAAGACGCAATCGTCTATATCAAGGAGGTGACATCGTGATTATTCTTGCTGTTGAATCATCGTGTGATGAGAGTTCGGTTGCCATCGTCAAAGATGGAAAAGAAGTTCTATCTCATCTCGTTTTATCGCAAATTGACATTCATCAAGCGTTTGGTGGAGTCGTTCCAGAAATTGCATCCCGCAATCACGTTGTCCATATGACGCGTCTTTTTGAAGAAGCCCTTCGTGAAGCCAATATCAAGCCAAAAGATCTCGATTTAGTCGCTGTAACAAAAGGGCCAGGACTCATTGGTTCTCTCCTTGTTGGAATCAATGCAGCTACCGCTTTTGCCTTCGCACACGAACTTCCTTTAATGGGTGTAAATCACCTTCACGGTCATATCTATGCAGCAGGACTAGAACATGAGATCACGTTTCCTGCTTTAGCATTATTGATTTCAGGAGGACATACCGAACTGATTTATATGAAGGAGCATATGTCTTTTAAACTTTTAGGTACGACACAAGACGATGCGGTTGGAGAAGCTTATGATAAAGTAGCACGCACCTTGGGCTTATCCTATCCAGGAGGACCCATTGTCGATAAACTGGCTCAAATGGGTGAAGACACGTATCATCTTCCAAGGCCATATCTCGATCGAAAGGAATTTCACTTCAGTTTCTCCGGATTAAAAAGTGCTGTCATCAACATCGTCCATAACGCAGAACAGCGTGGAGAAAAAATTGATGTTCCAAACATGTGCGCATCTTTTCAGGCATCTGTTCTCGATGTGATTATCGAAAAGACAAGACTTGCTGCTGAAAACTTAGACGTTAAGCAAATTATCGTCTCAGGTGGTGTTGCCGCAAACAAAGGATTAAGAAAACGCATTTTTAATGAAATCCCGAACAAAGAAATCATTTTCCCCAGCATGTCATATTGCACAGACAACGCTGCAATGATTGGTGCTGCAGCATATTATCAATATCAAAAAGAGGGTGCACTCCCCCATTATTTACTCGGAGGGGAATCCACCTTATCGGTTGAAGATGAAGGCGAATAGCCTTTATTTTTTAACCTAATAGATGGGTTATTAAATATCATCCTAAATATTTAATGAGATACAAGTCAATAAAAATTGATGATCAACTGTATCATATATGAAGTTCTTGGTTCTCCTTAAGTGATCGATGAATACCACGAAGCGATGGCATTGAGCTCTATAACATGCATCATATCAAAGAGATTCGCATGATAACGCATTATTCCTCAAGTACTCCATATAAAAATTTATAACAAATCGTGGGCGAAATGATTGTATTTTAGGGGGGTTGGTATTATGATGAAGATAATAAAAGGAGTGATGACTTGTGAAGTTTTTGTTTAAACTTATTGTTTTGCCCATCCTTTCGATTCTCGCTATTCCGCTGATTCTTTTAGCACTGATTTATAAGCCGGTTACAATTCCCACCGATGATTTTGGTGATGTCACTGCCATTTCCTTATCCGAGATGATTCAAGAAGATGTTGATAGTTTTCTCTTATCGAATACGAGCACATCAACGATTGGATTATCCCTCGCTCAAGCGGATGCTAACGCCCTCATTTTAAACCAATTGCGCACGATTAATGAAAACTATTTAGTGGATGGTGCAACCGAAGATGAGAAAAATTATGTCATCAAAGAAAGTTTCTTTGGCTATCAAGGTTCATGGATTCGCTTTAAAGATGATGTGATTGAAATTGAATCAGGAGCACACGTCTTTGTTTCGACATTTACGTATAAGACGAGATTATTGATTGCATTTAAAATTACGGCAGATACAGAAGAAGTCGTCCTTAAACTCGACAAACTCAACATCGGTAATCTACCTCTTGCATGGACATTTAGTGTTGCTTCATGGGTCACCGAACAAGTTGCGGGTCAATCGATAAAAGAATTGATTGATGGTCAATTGGGTGGACTTGCAACCTTTGATGCCACGAAACGCGAAATAAGAATGAGCGTAGATTCTGTCGTAGAACAGATGATTGAAGAGCCTCAACAAAAGGCAATGATTCAATCGTTGTTAGCATTTATTGCAGAAAATGAATTATTAGAAATTGGCTTTGAAGATGGCAATTTTAACGTTGATCTCGCATTAGGTAAAACCAAAGATAATAACCCCACATTTACATTGCAACCTGCGGATAAGATCATCAACGACGCACATTTACAATCCATATTAGCTTCACGAGCAAGTGCCATGATTTTCTCAACACTTGGTGGTGAAAACCCTACCCCATTTATTGAACTCGATGCCTTCACGCTCAATCGCATGTTTGAATTCTTCATGCGTGAAAATCAAAC
>DIKN01000030.1:0-1750 GCA_002424575.1 Acholeplasmataceae bacterium UBA5617
GCCTCTTCAGCCACTTGAGTATTCCTCCAACTGGTGCACCCGACATGAATCGAACATGCGACCTCAACCTTCGGAGGGTTGCGCTCTAATCCAACTGAGCTACGGGTGCACATCATGTCGCAATCACTATTTTATCAAAACATTGCATGTTTGTCTAATGGTATTTTGACTTTTTGCAGGATTCCAAATGATTATGAATAGAAATCGTTTTTTTGTCCTTGTTTTTATTCTCATAAGAAATCTGATGATACCCACTCATTCATGATGAATTCATGCTATAATAATATACTGAACTTCATGAGAAATCCAAATGCCCATGAACAAGCAAGTGAGTGTGAACCATGAACAACCGCATTTTTAATCGTTATGAACGCAAGTATATCATGGACATGACCACCATGGAAGATTTTATTCCTTTTCTAAGGCAATATTTGACCCATGATCCCTATTCTCAAAATGGTCATCACTATACTATTTATAATATTTACTTCGATACAGATGATTTTGGTATTGTTCGTAATTCGATTCAAAAACCACCTTACAAAGAAAAACTTCGTTTGCGAACTTACGATTTTCCTATCCACCCAGACAGCATATGCTTTCTTGAAATCAAAAAGAAATATAATGGACGTGTCAATAAAAGAAGATTAACACTCTCTTATGGAGAAGCCATGAATTATTTACAAAAAGGAATCAAGCCACAACTCGATGATTTCATGCAACTCCAAATTTTGAATGAAATCGATTATTTTATAAGCATTCATAAAGCTAAGCCAGGTGCTTATATTCGTTATGATCGAATTGCATTACTATCCGAATCCGATGATCTGAGAATTACCTTTGATTTTAACATCATCTATCGGACAACACAACTTTCCCTTGAAAAGACATCAGGGCATGCCATCTTACCAACAAAAGATAGTGTCCTCATGGAAATCAAAAGCGACAATAATTTCCCTTTGTGGCTCGCCCAAAAACTCTCATCACTCAAACTTTATAGCCAATCCTATTCGAAATATGGCAAGGCTTATGAATACTATTTAGGAGGACATACCGATGATGACATACTTCACCACAATTGATTTAACTGATATGACCTTTAGCAAGGTTGCAATCATTTTGATTGTGTCCACTTTGCTTGGTGCAATCATATCACTACTTTATGGGTTTACCCATCGAAAAACCGTTTATGACCACGCTTTTAACACCACACTTCTTCTATTACCCCTGATCGTTTCGATTATCATCATGCTCGTTTCCAATAATATCGCACGTGCATTCAGTTTAGCAGGTGTTTTTACATTAGTCCGTTTTCGTAGTGCTATTGCTGATACACGTGATATTGCTTATATTCTAAGTTCTGTCGGTATTGGTCTTGCGATGTCACTGGGTATGATCACCTATGCCCTCATGATTACAGCATTCATCACCATTGTCTTGGTCACTATTCATTTCTTGAAACTCGATGTTCAGCGTAAAACTCACGCGAAACTAAAAATTATCATTCCTGAAAATCTGAATTACACCCATGTCTTTGATGATATTTTTGAAAAGTATGCGATCAGCAGTCAATTGTCACGCGTTAAGACAACTGACTTTGGTACCATGTTTGAACTGACGTATTTGATCAAACTTAAAACGAGCATCGATCAAAAAGCCATGATCGATGAGCTTCGTGTGCGAAATGGCAATCTCTCGATTACATTGACCACAGATTATATCTCTCTAGTCTCAGAATAAAGACGAGTAA
>DIKN01000030.1:1786-4466 GCA_002424575.1 Acholeplasmataceae bacterium UBA5617
TTCATGGTCGGGACGACAAGATTTGAACTTGCGACCCCTTGCACCCCATGCAAGTGCGCTACCAAGCTGCGCTACGTCCCGGTTTATAGACCTTCTTTATTGTAGCACATCTTCATAACGATTGCAAGACGATTAAATAGCTGAAATCATGGATTTCATTTAGTCAGCAAGTGACCCCATTGGATCCCATGGCTTTAAGATGATGGGTTTTTGAGCCCATGCTTGAAGTTGTTCTTGGGATAAGTATTTTTTGTTAACAACGGCTTGATAGACGTAGCGATCAAACCATGTATCGGTCATCAAATAGTAACCTTTGTTACCGTTTTGATCACCCCATGAATTTTCAATTTTCCAACGGTTAGGTTTACCTTCATCAAGGTTAACACCTGTGAGAACCATCGCATGATTCATCGAGGAGTTGCTGTAGTCAAGTTCATCTTCCTTGGTCATATAAAGTGACATTTCAAGCATCTCTTCATCATCAAACTGATTGTCATCCCATACCCCAACGTTGCGATCGCCATAACGTGAAACATCGGACCCAAACCATACGAGTTCTTTGTTATTGAGCTGTTTGAGGACAAGATCTTTAAAGGATTCCATATCAAGATTCAGATACTTGATTTCACGACCATCAATCACATTTCCGAGATAAGCAACGCGATATGTCTTCATAAAGGGTTTATCTTGTGTGGGTGCATGAATGATCGAAATATACTCTTTGAGTACGTCATGCATGTAGTCTTTATAGAAAGCTTGAGGCGTTAAGCCTTTGATGATTTGATATGCATCTTTTGCGACAAATTCTAAATCAAAAGACTTAGGTGGCATGCCAAAGTTGGTGACAAGAAATGTATAAAGCTCATCCAGGGTTTGTTTCTTTAAAGATTCAATTTCATCTTTTCGATCTTCAGCGAACAGATGTCTTGCATTGGATGCATATTGTCTTAACTTGATGTTAATGATTTGATTCATGAAGCGAGTGTTTGATGAAGAAGATGTTTCTTGCATCGCTTCTTTTGGGACAACACCATATTTTTCAATTAAACTGACAAACATATCCCATTGACCACCATCTTGAATGCCAGTTTTTAGAATGTGTTGAAGCGTTCGATCATCTTGATCAACCTTCAAAAAGTCATCCATAATTTCAATGAAATAATTGATCTTTTCAAGCTTATCATAGAAAGCTGTATAGTTTTGTGATAGCTCAAAATCTTTCATTTCATAGCGGTTAGCAACGATTTCACGAAGGACATTGAGTCCCGCAAAAATCCAGCAACGACCGCTTTGTTTTTGTGATGTGACCGGTAAGGTTTTAATCTCATTGGAGAACTTGAATTGAATACTTGGTTTCACCTCAAGTTTTTCAAATAGACCTTGTAATTCATTTTTGACAATGACGCGTGAGAGTGCTTTTTGTACGGGTTTATTGTCGTAATGACTTTCCCATTTTTTTAAATCTGCAAAACTTATTTTTTTCATAATATCCCCTTTTCCTATGTGAAAAGATGGCCTCGCAGGGCCATCTTCATTAGACGCGAAGCATCCGCTCATCCTTAAATGTTTCAACGATAGCATAATCATTGTCTTTAACAATGACTAAACTTGTATTGACGTAATTGATGATATTTGAGACGCGTTGTGGTGGTACTGCAATAAAGAGTTGAATCGATAAGCTGTTGTAGAATTTCATCATCGCATCGATGCGTGATTCGTCCATGTTGTTGAAAGCTTCATCGAATAATACGATACAACCTGAATCAATACGGCGGTTTTTGGTTAAAAGTTGTTGGAAAGATGCTGCAATGACGATGTAGAATGGAACCTGTGTCTCACCACCAGATTTTTCCTTTGAGACCTTCGAGAAGTAAGATTTATTACCATTCTTATTTGTGACTTCAATATCGTAGGACATGTAATTACGATAATCCAAGAACTTATAGGTGAGTTGGTCAAACTCAGGATCATTGGACGCAATTTTCTCGAAAAGTTCCATCAAGATTTGTTCATTCTTTTTGGATAAACCTTCGGTAAACAAGGTGTGTTTCTGTATAGCTTCATTAGCCATGATGATTTCGTAATATTGTTTATAATCCGGCGATTCTGAGGCACGATAGGTCAATTGATACGAATCTGTACCGAAGGTTTTGTCGGTCAATGCATAGTTGAGTTCTTCGATTTGTTGTTGCGCGTTTTCAATGGAAGCTCTCAGTTTACCCACAAATTCTTCCTTGAATCCAATCTCAGAGTTTCTTCTGAGCTCTGATGCTTCAATTTCATAGCGGATCAAATTGTTGTTTCGAATCATTTGAGCTTCTTGTTCATAGTAAATGAGTGAATCGAGCTGTGGAGCAGCACCAAAATGATAGTTTTGGTTGAAAAACTTCATTTGATTGATTAAATCAGCTTCACCACGAACGATTTGACTCGTCAAGGATACATTGGACTGTGCCAAATAATCGGTAATTTGATCGTGATCGTGTTTCATCTTGAGTTTGAGAGCATAAAATTGTGTATTGGCAAGCGATAGCTTTTCGGGATGCTTAAGTGCGAGCACCTTTTGTTCTTTCGCATATGATTCGATTTTATCCTTGATATCATCGATCAAGTCGTAGACTCTTTGACGGCTTTCACGCAATGTGGCAATTTCTCCCACAAGTTGATCAGCATCGGTGCG
>DIKN01000011.1 GCA_002424575.1 Acholeplasmataceae bacterium UBA5617
GCAAGAGTTCTAAGAGGCTATATGGTATCCTCTTATGAAAATATTGCGTTATGGCACGAACGTGACATCTCACATTCCTCTGTTGAACGGATTATTCTTGCTGATGCGACATCACTTCTCGATTACATGCTAAACCGCTATGCCAATACGCTTGAAAAATTGATCATTTACCCCGATAAAATGAGAGAAAATATTGATTTAACCCAAGGCGTCATTTTTGCATCATCGATCCTCTCTGAGCTGATAAAAAAAGGGTGGATGCGTGAGGACGCGTATGATCTTATCCAAAAGTTATCCCATCAAGCACTTCGAGAAAAAAAGCCTCTTCATGACTTCGTTTTGGCCAATCATGCCTTGGTCTCATCGTTGACAAAAGAAGCTATCGATAAGCTTTTTGGCCTTGATAAACACTTGGAACACGTCGATTATCTCTTTGAAAAGGTGTTTGGTTCTCACATTTTATCATAATTTGAAAACTTCACTTTTACAATTGAAAGACCATCATCTTTTGTGCTATAATGACGAATAGTCATGCAAGGAGGACTTACATCATGCCAAGATCAAGTAACAGTGCACCAGTCAAAGTCGATAAATACAATAACCAAGCGAAAGTACCCCTCGCGGTATGGCTTTCAATCGGTGGATTTTTCGTTGTTGTTTTAGCACTTTTAGCCATTTTTACCCCAAATAATCAGGAAAAGATTTACAACGCTTATACCACTTATGGAGTAACCACACTTCCTAAAGATCATCCACTCTATCAAGTGACATATGATGGTGGTTTGTTTCGCAAAGGACTATCCGATATTTTAGAAGATGAAGAAGTTGTGGTTGTCTATTTTGGATTTGCATCATGCCCAGGTTGTCAGGCACATGTTACACCGATTTCAACGTATTTCACATCAACTGGTATGAACGACTATGTTGACCGCGTTTATTATCTCGATGTATCACAAGAAACAAAGGGATTTGATACCTTGCGTGCTGAATTTAGTCAAATTCAAACAACGACACCACAAATTGCCCTCTTTATTGATGGCCAACTTGTTGAAATTTATGTTGCAACCGAAGCGAATGCGTCCAATGCCACGCAAATCAACCGCAACATCCGCGATTTCTACGAAAACTCGATTGACAAAATCAACGAATAAAAAGGCACTCAGTGCTTTTTTTGATTAAAGGAAGATTCTATGATTGAACAGTTTAAACAAGAACTCAAACGGTTACTTGAAAAACAACTCAAACTCGAAAACGTCATCGTTGAAGAACCTAAAAAAGGAAATGCTGATCTCGCGATTCCTTTGTTTTCCTATGCCAAAGTTCTTCAAACATCGCCAATGGTGGTCTTTGAAACTTTTAAGAAGGTCCTCATCCAAGATCATCGTATTCAAGACATTCAATTCATGAATGGATTTTTAAATATCTTTATCAACCGTCATTTATTTGCATCACCGATCATCGAAACCATCATCAAAGAAGAAAACCACTATGGTGATTTGAATCTTGGAAAAGGCGAAAGTGTTGTGATGGACTATTCATCACCCAATATCGCTAAATCGTTTGGTATTGGACATCTCAGAAGCACCATGATTGGGAATGCTTTGAGAAACATTTATATCAAAGCAGGATATCATGTCATCTCAGTCAACCATTTAGGAGATTGGGGCACCCAATTTGGGAAAATGATTGCTGCCTATAAACGTTGGGGTAACGACGAAGAGATTAAACAAAATCCCATTCAAGAACTGCAAAAGCTCTATGTAAGATTTCATGATGCCGAAAAAGATGATCCTACGCTAGAAGAACAGGCGCGTGAAGTATTTAAATCATTAGAAGAAGGACACGATGAATATCATCGTTTATGGTCATGGTTTAAAGAGGAATCTCTGCGTGAATTTATGGCGATGTATGATCTTCTTGGTGTCTCATTTGATTCTTATGATGGTGAGGCATTCTATAACGACAAAATGAAGATTGTTGTCGATGAACTGCAGCAAAAAGGGCTTCTTAAAATCGACAATGGGGCAACCATCGTTGAACTGCCTAACGATCTTCCGCCTGCACTCATCAAAAAATCTGATGGTGCAACACTTTATATTACGAGAGATCTTGCTGCGATTATGTATCGTCATCAAACCTATCATACCAACCGAATTTTATATGTCGTTGGTAATGAGCAACAGCTCCATTTTAAACAATTGAAAGCTGTCACTGATCTGATGGGGTATCACTTTAACATTGAACATATCAACTTTGGCTTAGTATTAATCGATGGAAAGAAGATGTCAACACGCGGTGGCAAGTTTAAACGTTTAGAAGATGTCATCATTCAAGCCATTCATGATGCTAAAGATGCCATCTTAGAGAAGAATCCTGATCTCAAAAACCAAGATGAGGTTGCTAAAGCTGTCGGTGTAGGGGCAATCATCTTTAATGACTTAAAGAATGAACGCCATTTAGATGTCGATTTTAATCTTGAAAACATGCTAAAGTTTGAAGGTATGACCGGTCCTTATTTGCAATATAGTTCCGTTCGTATTGAATCTATCCTCAAAGAAGGACAGCTCGACCATCAAAAGATTAACCCACTTCATTATGCAGAAGACCATTATTTTGAAGTGATCAAAGTCCTTGCACAATTCCCAAGTATCGTTGAACGTGCACAAGAAAACAATGCACCCAATGTGATTGCACGCTATATCACCTCATTAGCGCAAGCTTTCAACAGTTTTTATGGCAAACAGCGCATTTTAGTCGACGATGAGGGACAAAAACAAGCGAACCTTCATTTCATTAAAGCCATTCAGATTGTGATCAATGAAGGACTAAGACTTTTAGGGATTACATCGCTTCAAGAAATGTAAGAAAAAGAATTGCATTCTAATAGCGTTGTGTGATATTATATTTTTGCTGCATAAAAGAGACGACCCCAGTCGTCTATAACCCCGCGTGATGAAATTGGTAGACGTGCCAGACTCAAAATCTGGTGGATGAATAATCCGTGCTGGTTCGAGCCCGGCCGCGGGGACCANNAAAGACCCTTTTGTCTACAGACTGATAACAGTACTTTGTACTGTTTTTTTTATGTTTTCATGAAAATTTACATCATTCTTCGAACGTCAAACAATCTACATTGAATATCTTGCATTTTTGATAATTCGTGCTAAAATAACACCGAATGGAGATGAAGAGATGAAAGAAAGAAAAGTGAAAAGTTTTGTTATGACCACGATGAATGGGATGGTGTATGGTTTATTCGCAACCCTGATCATCGGTGTCATTATTCGACAGATTGGAACGCTTCTCGATTTGACATTATTAACCGATGTGATTTATCCAAGACTTGCAACTCTGATGGGTGTAGGTATTGGAATCGGTATCGGTATTAGTTTAAAAATGAACGGCCTCAAGTTGGTTGTTGCTGGTGTTATCGGTGGGATTGCATCAGGTTTTACAATACTTCTCGATGGAACACTTTTAGTGGGTCTTGCAGCCAATGAACCCGTAAAAACCTATCTTGTCACCATTTTCGGTATCATCATTCTCGAAAAAGTATTATCAAAAAGAACCCCCTTCGATATTTTACTGATCCCACTGTTTGGTGTTGCTGTGGCGATTGTTTTAACTTTGATTATTG
>DIKN01000052.1:0-3102 GCA_002424575.1 Acholeplasmataceae bacterium UBA5617
GTCTTAAGGAGTGCGTTAAACGCACCCGGTGTGAGCATATGGACTTCGTCGATAATGTAGACTTTATAGCGCCCTACACTGGGCATATATTTGACTTTGTCGCGAAGATCTCTGATTTCATCTACGCCATTATTGGATGCTGCGTCGATTTCAATGACATCAGGGATTGACCCATTATCGATACCTTTACAGATATCACATTCATTGCATGGTTCACTGTTGGGTTGATGGATACAGTTTACTGCTTTTGCAAATATTTTGGCAATACTGGTTTTACCGGTTCCGCGAGGTCCTGAAAAAAGATAGGCATGGGCAATCTTGTCATATAACAGTGCATTTTGAAGTGTTTTAATGATGACCTTTTGTCCAGAAACTTCACTAAAAGCTTTCGGACGATAGGCACGATACAGTGCAACATATGCCATAAAATACCCTCTCTTTCTTCTTCACTTATTATAACATAATCGATTTTATTTCATGCATGCTTTTATCTGTTTATTTTCCTAAACAGAATTTCGAAAAAAGTTCGTTGAGTAAGTCATCCGCATAGTTCTCACCTAAGATTTCACCGAGAGCTCGCCATGCTTGTGTGAGATCGATGGCATAGACATCGACAGGCATGTCGAGATGAATGGATTTCATCACATTCTCTAATGATGTTTTAGCTTCTTTTACCTTTTGAATATGGCGCACATTTGATAAATAGTTCAAATCTCTTGATGCGATATCTTCAAGACTTAATTTCTTTAATATGGCTGTTTCTAAATCTTTGAGACCGTACTTCGTGATGGTTGAAATCATGATGACTTCTTCCATGGAAAGTGCTTTTGGTAGATCGGCTTTGTTTGCAATAATAATCCGTTTTTTATCTTTGGTGATGTCTAAAAGTTCTTTATCTTCTTTGGTGAGTGCTCGACTTTGATCAAGAACGAGCAACACAAGTTCTGCATCCGAAAGAGCCTTCATGGAGCGATCAACACCAATACGTTCAACAACATCTGTGGTTTCACGAATGCCTGCAGTATCGATGAGTTTTAACATGATACCACCGATGTTAATATATGCTTCGATGGTATCTCGGGTTGTTCCTTCTATGTCAGTAACAATCGCTTTTTCTTCATTGAGTAAAGCATTTAAAAGACTTGATTTTCCGACATTTGGCTTTCCAACGATGACCGTTTTTACACCATCTTTAATCAATTGATTTTTGTAAGATTCATTTAAGAGATGATTGATTTCTTCGATGAGTGTTACCGTTTGAGGACCGATGATTTCTTTACTCATGACAATGGCATCATCATACTCGGGGTAGTCAATATTGACCTCAATTTGAGCGATCAGGGTTAAGAGCTTTTTACGGAGTGATCGAATTAAATCAGAGGTATGTCTTTGAAGGCCAAGTTGTGCCATTTTGAGTGCCTGTTCACTTTTGGCATGGATCAAATCCATGATGGATTCAGCTTGGACTAAATCGATTCTTCCGTTCAAATAAGCGCGTTCACTGAACTCACCTGGATTGGCTAATCGGATCCCTATAGAAAGAATACGCTCAAGTACTTTTTGTGTAATTAAAAGACCACCATGTGTCGTGACCTCGATCACATCTTCGGTGGTAAACGATTTAGGTTTAAGCATGATGCCTACCATGACTTCATCTAAAATAGACTGGTCTTCGTTTAATACAAATCCATAATGAAGTGTATGTGATTTGACTTTCGTTAAATTTTTGCCTTTAAAAATCGTGCTAAAAAGAGGGATTGCTTGATCACCGCTGATGCGGATGACCGACAATCCAGCTGTTCCTATCGGTGTTGATATCGCAGCAATCGTATCAATGCTCATGACTATTCCTCAACAGTCTTGGATGGTTTACGCTTATCTCTGGGGACAAGTGGATTGAATCCACGACTGAAATCGCGTGCCAAAATAAAGATGATAATAAAAGCACCCAGGATGGATCCGATGACCACATAACCACTTCCTAAAATGAGACCTGTCATGGCAGTAAACCAAATGGTTGCTGCCGTGGTAATCCCTTTGATGACCTGTGATTGGTCTTTTAAAATCACACCTGCTCCAATAAATCCAATCCCGGTAATAACTTGCGCAATGACACGCTGTCCTTCGGGATCAATGTTAACACCGGTTGATTCTAAAAAGAGCTGATGTTCGAACATAAGGCGTTGCATAATCGCAATGCCTGCACTTGCCATCGCGACTAAAATATGTGAGGATAATCCTGCCGCTTTCCCCACGTTTTGTCGTTCAAGCCCCACAAAACCTCCCACAACAAAAGCAATCACTAATGGGACAATAACTTTAAGTAAAAGATCAAGTGGTGATAAATTTAAATCATAGAAATACATCATAATCCTCCCTTTCATGCATCACATGTTAGGATGTCTCATCCTTTTTGGTTTTTGGATTGCGTTCACGATAAAGGGTATTAAAGTCAACTTTCTCCTCACCTTTTTGATAACCTAATATGGCTTCTAAATTTACGTTTTGTCCCGCATTAAAAATATGGGCATCCACGTTAGGATTGATCTTACGTAAACCTTCAATCATCTGTTTAATTTCTCTTCGCTTGGATGATGTCTTTTCAGCGACCACCGTGCATCCACAGTTCATCGCCTGAATACCGCTTCGCTTCACCCATCGAATGATATCTTTTTCTTTAATGAACATCATTGGGCGAATAAGCTCGATGTCTTCGAAATTTTCAGCTTTTATTTTTGGAACCATCGTCTTAAATGTTCCGTTGTAGAAGACGTTGAGCAATGTCGTTTCGATGACATCATCAAAATGATGACCTAAAGCGAGTTTATTACAGCCTAATTCCTTAGCTGCGTTATAGAGAAAACCTCGACGCATCCGCGCACACATGTAGCACGGATTTTCACTCGCAATCTTTTGGACGACGGTGAAGACGTCTGAATTTCTAATGATAAGTGGGATATTTAAGTATTCACAATTGGTTGTTAAAAGTTCGCGATTGACATCACGAAATCCTGGGTCCATGGAAAGAAAAACGAGTTCAAACGGAATTTTATTGTGTTTTTTTAATTCCTGAAAAAGTTTGGCCATTAAAAGACTATCTTT
>DIKN01000052.1:3128-4158 GCA_002424575.1 Acholeplasmataceae bacterium UBA5617
TTGATGGCTTGAACAAAGGGACGAAATATCTCTTTTCGATAGGTTTTAGTTAAACTTTTTTCAATCTCATCGAGAGGACTTTTAGGTGTCTCCACAAGAATGTTTTGGCATAAATCAGACATGTTTACCCTCGAGGTACGCTTGTACAACAGCTTCTGTATCTTTAACGAATTGAGGGAGTTGTTCCCACGACTCTAGTCTACATCCTGCAGCTTTCGCGTGACCACCACCACCGTATTGGTTAGCAAGCTTATCAATGGTGGGTCCATTTGAGCGAAGACGAATACGAATTTCATCTTTATACTCCATGAGAAGTGCCCATACAGGATAACCTTCAATTCCACCGATTAAACCGACATTGGATGCTGCTTGTTCATCGGTGACGTTATATTTTTCAATGATATCACGCGTCATCTTGATGTAAACAAAACCTTTGGCGGTGACGAAATTTGAATAGACATACCCTTTTAGTGCAATCATCTCTAATGATTCTTGGGATAGCATTTGATCGATATATTCGACATCAACACCCTTTTCAATGAGTAAACCTGCCAATTGATGGGTGAGTTTTGAAACCCCTCTAAAGCGGAAACGCCCTGTGTCAGTGACGATGCCTGTGTATAAAGCAATTGCACCTTCTTCAGTGAGTTTGAGTTCATGTCTAAATTTATAGTAAAAGTAGGTGATCATCTGTGCACAGGATGGAAATGTTGTATCCACCCATCGGAGATGTCCATAGTTATCCACGGGAATATGATGATCAATTTTAATGATTTCTTGACCAAGCGTGTAGCGTTGGTCAGAAATGCGATCTTGAACAGCAGTATCCACAACGATGGAGAGGGCTCCTCGATAAGCCTCATCGGGAATTTGATCCATTTTTCCGACAAAATCAACGAAGTCTGAAGTCTCTCCGACGACGAAGACTTTTTTGTTTGGAAAAGATGTGGTGATGATATTTTTTAACCCAAATTGAGCACCATAACAATCGCCATCAGGACGTTTATGACCGTGGATGATGATGGTGTCG
>DIKN01000052.1:4190-6949 GCA_002424575.1 Acholeplasmataceae bacterium UBA5617
ACGAGATCGACTTCTTTCCAATCCTTAAGGCTTGCCCCACAGGCTTGATTGTGTCCTCCACCGCCATACTTTTTGGCGATATCAACAATCGTAATACCTCGTGCACGAAATTCACCCACGATGACATTGTTTTCAACATCTTCGGTAAAATTCGCCCAAATGGGAACTTCTTTGATCCCAGCCATTTGATTGACCATTCCTCGAGAGATCGCTTGAAATTCAAGACCACTTTTTTGAATGATTTCTGCATCATTTTTTCGGTAAGCGACACCATTTTCAGTAAGCTCAAAAGATGTGAATAGATTTTTAGTTAATCGTTTTTGTAGGGGTTCTGTGTAAATGTAATCATAGAAGTCTTGAACTGAAGGTTCAAATTTCGTGATATAGGATGCCAATTCAAATGTTTTTGATGCGTTATTTAAATAGAGAAATCTTCCGGTATCTGTCACCATCCCACCATAGAGATAGGTTGCAGCTTGAGGTGTAACACGCATGTTATTTTCCTTAATCCAGTCGATAATCATTTCTGAAGCGGATGCAAAGGTAGGATCTCGATAGAAAAGCGTCACATTTTCAATGTCTGTGTCGTTTTGATGGTGGTCAATAATCACAAGATCGTTGGCGAGTTTATACCGCTCATCGCTGACCAAACGCGATACAGAAACATCGGTAATGATGGCAAGTGCATTGATATAATATGCATCTGGAATAACATCCATTTTAGCGAGATAGACCATGTCATTGGAGTCTCCGACGACATAGATTCGCTTCTCAGGAAAATTCTCTTTTAACGTTAAATACAAACCATATTGTGAGCCGATCGCATCCATATCCGGGCGTAAGTGCCGATGGATAATGATTTGATCGTAAGACTCAATGAGATGGAGGATATTCTTTTTGATATTCATAGGGCATTAGTCCTTTCTTACGTATTATGATAGTATATCATATGTCAGCAAAAAAAGCGATGTCAATCGCCTTTTTTACTGTAATTGACAAAGTAACTTTTGTTTATCTCATGTAATCTAAAAGTTAGTATGACAAACATTCTTCTTTAGAAGGGGTTATATCTTTTTGGATATTGGCATATACTGAAGGTGTTTCTTGCTGGGTAAAGGAGATGATCGACTATGTATGATTTCAAGCACCTCACGCTTGAGCAGCGCATGGACATCCAGCTCGGATTGAAAGAGGGATTAGCGCTCAAGGATTTGAGCGAGAGAATCCGCAAGAGCCCCAGAACCATCTCGCAGGAGATCAGGCTGCACCTCATCCGAAAGGAGAGCAGCAAGTCCGAGTTCAACGGGACACCCAAGTTCGCCTGCTCCCAGCACCTGAGGTACCCCTTCGTGTGCGACGCCTGCCCGTTCAAGCCGTAGTGCGCGAGCGACCGCTACACCTACGACTCAAAGACCGCCGACAAGGCCTACCGCATGTCGCTTTCCACCACCAGGAGGGGGCGGTCGAATCCATCCACCGCATCCTGCGTTACATCTTCCCAAAGGGCAAGTCTCTCGACCCCATCACTCAGATCAAAGTGGAGAAGGCCATCAGCCACATCAACAGCTATCGCATCCGTTCAAACCAGTTCAAGACAGCCTATGAATTGACATCCATGTTGTTCGGTGTCGAGACCCTCAAAAAATTGAAAATCGAGGCCATCGACCCCGATTCCATTCATCTGACGCCTCACCTCGTCAGATAGTTCGATAATCAATCCAGCAAGAAACACCAACTGCAGCACCGCAATTCACCTTGACAACGCGAGTTTGATAGGTCCTTTTCCTGCTGTTTACAGATCGATCATCCGCCCTCATCTTATCACACCTGTGATCGAAATGTCATCATCAACCACGCATTTTGTAAGGGCTGTTCGCTCTCTGCGCAAGTTAACTCGTCAATTCTTTAAACCGAATAATCAAACGCAGATTACTTTTTCAATGAAGGATCGCCTTTTTTATACTTGTTCTGTTCGCGTAAAAGAATGTCTGATGGTTTTTTACGTCCTAAATATTTCTTCTTCATGAAGAAGACGATATAGGTCGATAGAATCAAAACAGCCACATAGACACCCATCGCAATATACATAATACTGATATAGCGTGAGAAATCATGGGTGATTTTAGGGTAGATCTGGTGATCGATGAGCGCTGTAAAGGGAAGCTCTTCATGGGTTTCATAGTATGTTGTAATAGCTTCTTCGAGTACAAGCTCAGATTCATCCAATGTGAAGGATGCTTCAAAGATGATATTTTTATACACATCAAGAAGTTGAAGTGTTGTGAATTGACCTTCTACAATCGTTTCTGCTAAAATGCCATATTCGTTTTGATCCTCATTGAGAAGAATCTGAAGGTTGAGTGTTCGAAAGCGATAAAATGACCATTCAAGCGATGTGTCCCCTTCGATGAGTTTCATTGAATAAACATCATCAAGGGGTTCATCCGAACGCAACATCACATAAAGATAGGGTGTCACCGTAAACTGTGGATTTGTTTTAACATCGGCGATTTCATAGATTGATAGGGTGTATCCCGATTGAGTGGTCGCATAAACAGCTCCACGTTGATTATAATCGTGTGCACTTCCGTAAAAGAAGACATCATCGCCTTCTTCAACCGCTGTTTGTCCTTCATTTTCAAAATAGCGAATCGTCATCGCACCTCGTGCATAATCGATGACAAACCAAAACGTAAATACAGCGAGCAGTGCGTATGCAATGCGTCCTACGATTTTCATGTGCTATGAATGCCTAACTT
>DIKN01000061.1:0-191 GCA_002424575.1 Acholeplasmataceae bacterium UBA5617
TATGATCTGACGTCTTTTCCTGATTTTGCGGACATCCAAGACCGCTTTATGGACAGTGCTACCGTACCATATACTTACGAAGGCGGTGTTTATGCACTACCCGAACAGCAAATATTTTTAATGCTTTTCTATCGAAAAGATATTTTCCTTGACTTAGGGCTTACACCTCCTAATACATGGGATGATGTGAT
>DIKN01000061.1:368-1467 GCA_002424575.1 Acholeplasmataceae bacterium UBA5617
ACGGATTACTCATTCCCGGTTGAAGCCAACTTTGTGAACAGATTCCGTTCAGGTCAAATGCCCATAGGAATCACTTACTATAATACGTATAATACGTTAGCTGTTTTCGCACCTGAAATTCGTGGCAAATGGGATTTCATCCCCGTCCCGGGTACAGCCTATCAAGATGATTTTGGAGCAACCCAGATCAGAAGAGAAACCGTATCGTCTGGTACAGGCATCATGATTTTGAATCAATCAGATAAAAAAGATGATGCATGGGAATACTTGAAATGGTGGACGAGCACGGAAATTCAAGTTCAATATGGCCGAGAAATGGAAGGTATCTTAGGTGCAGCTGCACGTTATCCTTCGGCAAACATTGAAGCCATGGGACAATTACCATGGAAAGTATCAGAATATCAAAAACTTTATGAACAGTGGCAATGGGTCAAGGGTATTCCGGAAGTACCTGGTGGATACATGACGGGACGTCATTTGGATAATGCTTTCCGTTTGGTGTACGAGGATGCATCCAATCCAAGAGAGACCATTTACGATTACGTTCAAACCATAAACGCCGAAATTCAAAAGAAGCGTCGCGAATTCGGTCTAACATAGGAGGGTCACATGCAAGCACAACNNAACCGACCATCTCCAAAAAGACACGACGTGAACTCTTCTGGAGAGAGGTCAAAAAGCATAAACACAGTTATATATTGATGGCGCCTTATGTCATCCTTTTCATGACGTTCACCGTTATTCCTGTCTTTATGTCTTTAGGCATAAGTTTTACATCGTATGACTTATTACAACCACCTCGTTTTATTGGTCTTGACAATTACACAAAATTATTACTTGATGATGATGTTTTTATCATCGCACTCAAAAATACGCTCATTTTAGCGGTTGTCACAGGGCCCGTGTCGTATCTCCTCGCATTCGTCTTTGCGTGGTTGATTAATGAATTACCACCTAAACTTCGAGCATTTATGACCTTAATTTTTTATGCGCCTTCCATTTCAGGTAATGCATTTTTGATGTGGTTAATCATTTTTTCTGGCGATATTCACGGCTATTTAAATGCATTCCTGATGAATATGGGAATCATTGATAATCC
>DIKN01000061.1:1597-1766 GCA_002424575.1 Acholeplasmataceae bacterium UBA5617
AAAATCGTTGGCAAGAATTATGGTATATCACGTTGCCATCGATGAAACCACAACTCTTATTTGGCGCGGTGATGCAAATCACCACGTCACTAGCCATCGCAGAAGTGTCGATGCAACTGGTTGGTTTCCCCTCTGTTCAGTATGCAGGACATACGATTGTGACCCATTT
>DIKN01000061.1:1865-2325 GCA_002424575.1 Acholeplasmataceae bacterium UBA5617
TGAGTAAGATGACAAACACCTTACAGAACACCTTAAAGAATGCTTTCAACTTTAAGAAGAAACGCAAGCTCAATCGTTCAAAATGGGGCGATGCTGCATTGTTTGCTTTACTTCTCATCTTTGGTGTATTCTCAGCATATCCACTCATCATGACCGTATCGAATGCATTTAAGTCTTTGGATGAACTCTTCTTATTTCCCCCAAGATTACTCCCAAGAAATATCACCTTTGACAACTTTAGAGATCTCTCTGAATTGATCGGTAATTCATGGATTCCTTTCTCTCGTTATTTCTTTAACACCATTTTCATTACCCTATCGGGGACTGTAGGTCACGTTCTAATCGCATCGATGTGTGCGTATCCTTTAGCAAAATATAAGTTCCCAGGACGCAATTTGATTTTCACGTTAGTCGTTTATTCCTTGATGTTTGCTCCCCAAGTCACAGCAACACCTAACTA
>DIKN01000061.1:2339-4818 GCA_002424575.1 Acholeplasmataceae bacterium UBA5617
ATCTTACCCGCGATTGCATCCTCATTAGGACTTTATTTGATGAAGCAGTTTATGCAACAAATCCCCGATGAACTGATTGAATCCGCGAAGATTGATGGTGCGAGTGAGTATCGCATATTCTTCCAGATTGTGATGCCTTTGGTTAAACCTGCATGGTTAACCCTCGTCATTTTGCTGTTTCAACGTTTATGGACAACAGACGGTGGATCATTTATCTTCAGTGAAGAATTAAAACCTGTTTCATATGCACTTAGACAGATTGCTCAAGGTTCGATAGAACGTGCAGGTACGATTGCTGCCGTGTCTTTTATCATGATGATTGTCCCCGTAACATTCTTCATCCTCTCACAATCACGGATCGTCGAAACTTTCAGCCATTCTGGTATGAAGTAAGGAGTGTGACAACATGACCAAACTCTTCTTTATCGTGTCATTCATCTTCACGTTACCTCTCCAATTTGCATCGATTCGCTACAATTACTCGTATTATGGCGATGTGGTTCATTCAGCACCCGGCATGACATTTGCTGCGTATTTTAATGCGCAAACATTAGGTACTAAACTTTCATCACCCGAAGATTTTGTGATCTATAATAACGACATCTATATCATCGATTCGGTTGAGAATAAGATTGTTGTCGTCGATGATACATTCACTAAAAAAGCCGAATACAATAGTTTCGCATTGACCACAAGTTATCAACATCAACTGAGTGAGTTGGGTGAAACTGATTTTAATCCACTCACATTAAAAGCTGCCTTCGGACTTGATGTGAAGCCATCAGGAATCTATGTGGCTGATACAGGAAATTTTAGAATTATCAAACTTAATCACCAGTTTGAAGTGGTTGATGTATTTGCTCATATGGAAGATCCTACATTCGATACCATCGCATTTGAACCTCAGGATATCACGGTAGATGTCACAGAACGTATGTATGTGGTGGCTAAAAACGTCTATGAAGGTATCATGGAAATCAATTCAGACGGATCATTTAACCGTTTTACCGGAGTAAACCCTGTCTCACTTACACCGATTGAAATATTTAGACGTTCTTTGATGTCAGAAGCACAACTTGCACAGTTAAAGTTGTATCTACCCACGGAGTACACCTCTGTTGAAATCAATGAAAGAAGCTTTATCTACGCGACCTCGAAACCTTCTGGAACCAATGCTGAAAACATGATTCAGTTGATTAATCCTAAAGGTATTGATACGTTAAAGCGTCGTGGTTATCATAAACCGATGGGTGATGTTCATTATCTTCAAGGTATGAACAACTATGTCATCACAGGGCCATCCCTTCTTGTTGATATTGCAGCAACTAAAGATGGTATATATTCCGTCCTCGATCAAAAACGTTCACGCATTTTCACCTATGACTCTGAAGGAAATCTTCTTTATATCAACGGTGATGAAGGCATGCAATCCGATAAATTTTCTGAAGGGGTTGCTATAGGGTATTTAGGCGATGATCTTCTCGTCTTAGACCGCAAAGCAAGAACAATGATTGTTTACCGCTTAACCGATTTTGGACGTGCTGTGAATCTTGCAATTTCTTATCATGCAAATGGCGATTTTAACCGTGCTGCAGCCGTTTGGGAAGAAGTGATTCGGCTCAATACAAACTATGAAATTGCTTATAACGGTATTGGAAAGTACCTTCTTCGCGAAGGCCGATTTAGAGAAGCAATGACCTATTTTGATTTAGGTCATGATCACTACTATTATTCCAAAGCATTTCGTGAGTATCGTAATGCCATCATTAAAGCTAATTTTGGTTATATCATACTCACTGTGGTCGTCATCATGGGTGGTGCGATCGGCCTGAAGATTAGAAAGACCTATCGTAAAGGAGGATCAATCCTCTATGAAGACTAAACTCAAACAAATTTTATTTGACTATATCGTGTTTCCTAAAACCATCTTGTTTCATCCGTTTGATGGTTATGAAGAGTTTAAACGCTATCAAAAAGGGAAAATGTCGGTTGCAATCGTCTTTATTGCACTCTTTGCGTTTCTGCGAATTTTTCAATTTCAATACGAAGGCGTCTTGATCAACCCTAACAACCCACTTGAATTAAATTCCTTGCAGGAAATATTTGCTGTTGCACTCCTTGTTTTCTTATTTACAGTCGGAAATTGGTCTGTGACAACCTTGATGGATGGAAAAGGAAAATATAAAGAGATTTTAATGGTGACAGGATATGCATTATTTCCGATTGTGCTTATTGGATATCCAGCTGTGATCATCTCAAACTTTTTGACCCTTGAAGAAATGGCATTTTATACCCTTATCATGGGGATAGCTTATGCACTCGCAGGATGGATGTTATTCATGGGTATCTTAAACATTCATCAATACGGACTCGGTAAAACCATCTTAGGATTTATCGCAACGATCATTGCGATCAGTGTGATGATGTTTTTAGGTTTGCTTTTCTTTGATCTGATCCAGCAGTTCATTTCATTCATCGT
>DIKN01000092.1 GCA_002424575.1 Acholeplasmataceae bacterium UBA5617
TCTCTTGTTTTTTATTGTCTTTGTATGGTTTCATAAAAAAAGACCTCGTTTGATATCTATTGTATCAAACAAAGTCACTGGTGACTATCAAAGACTTGAAATCTTACCCATCATTTTTTATATTTTTGATTTCACATGGTCTTTCTACGAATCTGTTTCATGATGTTTAAGCTGACATCCTCGACCTCAGATATAATCCCTACTTTGTAGTGTTCCTGTTCGGTATGTACGATGATATGTCCAAATGAGTAGGAAATTCCTCTTCCATAAGAACGTTCAGGGACAACTTGAACAATTTGATCGAAAGAAATCGAGATTGAACCTTCAGGAAGACTCATATATAGGTTTTCATCATCATATGAAATCATCACATAGGGTTTTTTTCGTTGTATCCACCACATTGCAAAAAAAACGAATGTGAGCATAGGAATAAAGATGAAAATAAAAAGGATAATAATATCATCTGTAGGTTTTTCCACAAAATATATAAACATCACAAAGACATTAATACCCAACAATGCACATGCTACTGCCCCCAAAAGATGTTGATACCCCAATGATTTTTTACCAATCGCTATTTTCATACACTTTCCCCCATATCCTTTAAGTTGCTGCTAAATACGAACCAATCCCCATGATGATCAATGCAATAAAGAAGGGATATCCTGGTATCTCTTGAAAGATAGCTAGTGAAAGCAATGCTCCCATAAAGGGTGCAAATGCATAAAATGTCGATGTTTTTGCTGCACCAAGTTCTCGTTGTGCAGTGACATAGAAGAAAATACTGAGACCATAAGCGACAAATCCTAATACGAGAGTCAAAGCGATCATGATAGGATGCCATACAACCTCTCCTAAAATGACTGCAATCACGAGAGACCCTAAACCAGCAAAAATTCCTTTGATCACAACAACCATTAACGGATCATTGAAGGATAAACGCCGTGTTAAATTATTCTCTAAACCCCAAGATAACGCTGCTAAAATAACAAAGAGTGAGCCTATTGAAAATGTCAATGACCGTATATTCTCAAATGATAAAATGAAACTTGCGAGTGACACAAAGATGATTGCCCATCGCAATCGTTTAGGAATATGTTCTTTAAAGATGAATGCTGCAAAGAGTGTGGTCGCAACTATCTCAAAATTATTGAGGAGAGCTACATTTTCAGGCAAACTTCTTTCTAAACCAAACATCAACAAAATAGGGGCGACTATATCAAGTCCAATCATACCCAAAATAGCTGGCACTTCATTTCGTGTAAAAGCTTTATATGTATATTTCGTCGTTTTTTGACGAATATAAGCAACAACTCCCATACCTAGTCCAGCACCCAAATAGAGAAGTGCTGCGATCAACGTCGGTGATAAATCGTTTAAAACAAGTTTTGCAATTGGTGTGCTTAATGCATAAAGTAATGCTGCTAAGATGGCAAAGATGATGGCTTTTTTGGTTTTCATGTTGGATACCTCATCATGATTATAGCATACATCCTCCATGTCTTATATGCATCATTTTCATGGATTTCATGTGTGTAACATAAGGTGTTTTTACGGTATCATTCCATGATGTTAACATCTTTTTATAACGTCCATAAAACAAACTTCATCTTGAAAACATCCACTTTCGATGCTATAATGGTTCCAATTTAGTCGTTTTTACAAGACCACTTATAATCGATGAAAGAAAAGGTAACTTCTATGAATTTAAATCTGCGTGCTAACACCACATACATCCGTGTGACCCAATGGATGATTTTAGCGATGATACTTATCATCCCAATACAAATCGCTATTTTTATGGTAATTCCAATGCCTGAAACCGCGATAGAGTGGATGATTCTGCTGCATGAACAACCTCTACTTGGCGTGTTACATCTGGATTTTTTATATATCATCAATAACACATTTTTGATTTTCTTTTATTTCGTTTTATACATCACGCTTAAAAAGGATGATGCATCTTGGCTAAATATAGCCTTAATCACTGGCATCATCGGTGCGATCCTTTACTACGTAAGTAACAGAAGTATTGAAATGCTCTATTTGTCGAATCGCTATTATTTAACAAGTGATACAACACAGCAACTCTCTTATTTGCACATTGCTGAAACTTATCTTGATCTTTGGAAAGGGACTTCATTTAATATCTATTATGTGCTCAGTGCCATGTCACTACTCATCTTCAGTCTAGTGATGATGAAAGATACCTTTTATTCAAAGAAGACAGCGCTATGTGGATTAATCTCTGGAATACTGATGATCATCCCTTCAAGTGTTGGAACTATAGGCATGATTTTTGCATTATTATCTTTAATCCCTTGGGTTGCTTTTTCATATCTTGTCATGATGCGACTGATGAGATGGACAAAAGATGTTTCTGTATCATAGATGATCATTGATAAGCATTGTTTCTTTATTGATTGACATCCTTAAGAGGTGACCAGATGAATGAACATGATTTGAAAGATCTTTTAGCTATAAAACATGCCATTATTGAAGATAAGATGAATCAAGACTATACCAAGCAAGGATGGTATCCGTTGTTTCTTGCTGATCCATCCTCAAAAATCATGATTGTCGGTCAAGCTCCAGGTATCAAAGCTCAATCATCAGGATTGACATGGAATGATGCGAGTGGTGATCGCTTGCGTGAATGGCTAGGTGTTAACCGAGATACCTTTTATAATCCTCGCTTTTTCGCGATGGTTCCCATGGATTTCTATTATCCTGGAAAAGGAAAATCGGGAGATCTCCCTCCACGAAAGGGCTTTGCAGAAACATGGCACCCTCTCATTCTAAATCATCTTCAAAACGTAAAACTTATCATTCTTGTTGGTTCATATGCACAAAGATACTATTTAAATGATCGACAAAAAAAGACCTTAACAGAAACCGTCAGGTCTTATCAAGACTATCTACCACAATTTTTTCCCTTGGTTCACCCATCACCACGAAATATCGGATGGCATATAGAAAACCCTTGGTTTATGGCGCATGTTGTTCCAACATTAAAGGAACTCGTCCATCAAATCTTATCGTCTAGCGATTCTTAACTTTTATGAACAGATCATAGATTAACTTCACATCAGTTGATGAAATCTTCTTCTTTGATTTGAAGTTATGATTCATGGTTTCTTTTAATTCAAGCGATGACAAGACGGGATACACCATCCGTCTTTTTTTGAATGATGCTTTTTCTGGAAACACGATATAGATGAAGACGGGATAATCTTTCTTCAAAACTTTATCGATGGATTGACGTAAAGCCTTGGCTGTAACAATCGGATTGATGAATGTATCCGATACACCCTTATGTTCAAACGACCATGTTTCATCATTTTCTTGACCTATGATATCTCCTTCAATGGTGTACTCTAAGACCGCGTGAATGCCTGAGTTATTGATGACTAAGTGATCGATCTTTGCTGCGCGGATGCCATCATGAAATTGTATGGTCGATAAAACATAATAATCTCTTTTGGGATCAGACTCACCGATCTCACGAAGAGCCTCCGATTCTCCTTTTGAACGCTTGCTCGCTTTTACAATCAAAACGATCATCACAATCACAACAAGACCCACAACACCATAAATGACATAATCAAACATCGATAACACCTCTTATCATAAATATCACTTTTATCATAACATAGAAAGATATAGGATGTTATGGATGATCATGAATGTGTTGTGATGTTCTATGTAACTTGGTATAATCAAGGCATAAGAAACGAAGGTGAAATCGTGTTTAAAAACGACGATAAAGCATCTAAATGGGCATTCGCATCGTACGTGATTATTCTATCTATTCATCTGCTAGTCTTTGTTATTGCTATGATAACCCTTGGTTCAGCTGGCGAAACAGGGGGGTGGGGTGGATTATTTGCAGCCATCTTTGGCATGTTCTTTTTGGTTGCTGGTGGATTGGTTGTTGGAATGATTGGACTTGCTTTCATCTTTTTCCTCTTGAACATGCGTTCTCATCATCCCCATTCATTTTGGTATAAGTTATCGAACGTATTGACTTTTATGATTGTGTTTATCGTTTTTATCTATGCACTTGTACTCATGGTTGGAAGTCTTCGTCAAGAATCATCTGCTATCACAATACTTGCGATTCCTATACTCTTATCTAGTGCTTATCTGTTGTATTATACAGTTCGAAAGAGAAAAGTTTAAGCAAAAAACGACCATCCGTTTTTTATTATCCAAGATATCTTTCATTTATAATGATGAACCTAATTTTATTCGTTTTTAAAGATAAGTGTCTCAATCGCATGACTAAACCCTTCATCATCAAAGGATGTCGTGATGAAATCTGCCACCTCTAAAAGTGTGGGTTCACCATCACCCATGGCAACACCAATCCCTGCATATTTGATCATGGAAATGTCGTTTTCTTGGTCCCCAATAGCCAAGATTTCATGTTGCTCTATGCCTAGATGTTTTGCTAATATGGCAAGAGCGTTGCCTTTTTCAGAGAGTTTATGCCCAATATCTAGAAAAGATGGTTGGCTTTGAACATACTTCACAGTAGGTTCTGAATCAAGTTTTTTCTTAAGGGTCATCCTCTTGATATCTTCATCTTCAATGACTAAAACTTTGACAACACCTTCAGATGTGACATGATCTAATTCATATCGATCTTTCACTTGGACTCTGACATCACCAATACGTGCCATCAGTTTCTGTTTCGCGCGATCGGTTGCATAAATGGCTTGTGTCGTATAAACCAAAAAGTCAACACCAACCTCATCACATGCTTTCATGATTCTTGAGACAACACGTTCTTCAATGAGTTGCTGATGAAGGATTTCTTTCTTTTTAAAATCATAGATAAAGGCTCCATTGCTACATATGACGGGTAGATCAACATCAAACATCTCAATAAAAGATTGAGCGGCATGATAGTGTCTTCCGGTTGCAACCGTGAATAAAAAACCTTTTTGTTTTATTGTTTTGATAGTCTCTTTCGTTTTTTCGGTAGTCAGTTGTTTAAGCACCAATGTGCCATCTAAATCTGCGACGATGAGTTTCATATTTTCACCCCATATGTATTATACATGATATTCATCGCGCACCCTCATTTTTCATTTGTCATGAATCATCTTCATCATTCTATGCTATCATAGACTTAATCACTTCATATGGAGGGGGTACTCAGATGAAGAAAATCATGTTTGGTTTATTCATACTCATTTTTATTTTTCTCACAGCGTGTGATAAACCCGAGATCACCGTTCCCATTGAACAACCTAAGGACTATAGCTTAAGTGCCGAGACATTGGAGTCTTTTTTTACATTGGAATCATCGGTTGTTGAAACCAATCGCACGTACTCCATTCATGTGTCTTTCACACCCAAATTCGATTATATCGACTTAATAGGTACGGTAACTTTTGGCATCTATTATGAGTTTACTTATCAAACCGTCTTACTGAATCACTATATTGAAGATACGCTCACCATACATGAAGATGCAGTGTCATCATCTTATCCCATCCAATATTTCAACAATTTAAGCATCGTAGATGTCATCGTCATTGAAGCGAGTGGAACATTCCAATCGATGGAAACCATTGAGTTAATCCATAAAACTTACACAGAACCCTTTGATCGAAACCACGTTACATCCAAACAGATTGAAACATACATGGAGCTCAAAAGTCAGATCGATGCCATAAATCTTGCTGGACAACACATGATCACGAAATACTCGACCATCACAACCGAATCCACGCAGGATGGAGAACACGAGTCGTTCACCACAGATTATTATGAGTATTTGGTTCGTGATCCCTTGTATTATCACCTAAAGTTTAATGATCACGAATTCATACATACCATCAAAGATGAACAGAACGTGGTTTATACCTGGTTGGGTGAAACCTTTGAAAACATAAAATTATTAGATTTGTATGTTTGTAAAGATGACACAACATATCCGTGTGAGATCCCTAAAGATAGCGTCATCAGTGATACGATCAACCTCAAATTTAGCAAAATGACCTTTGAAAAAGATGGACATGACTTCATCGTAAGAGGACTCATCAAAGATCTACTTAACCCTTATGAATATATTTCCATGGTTCAATCATTTTTAATGATGGGCTTAACACAGTATATTGTCGATCAAGCAACATTTGAATTGACCTTGCGTTTTGATCAAGATCTCTTTCAAAAAACAGTGGTCAACATTGATATTCCTTCCATGGATTTACATATCAAATCAACAACAGAGGAAACCTATACATTCGAATCTATCACACCGATTGACCCTTTTAACCATCCATCCTATCAAGTTTTGTTACCCACGTCGATCAACGCAGTCTACCAAGATACTGATTTTCTTACAGAGGTGATTGGTGGTGGGCGAGGACAAATCCATTATTACCGTTCATTTTTAGAAAAAGGAGTTTATCGCATCAACGCATTTGATTCAATGATCTCTTTTGCTCTTTTTGATGAAGCGGGACATGAGATTTTTAATGTGATTCCTAATGTCTATTTCTCGATGCCACTTCTAGAAGTCCCACACGATGGGGTATATTATGTCGCCATCTATCGAAATGACTCATCTCTTCCTTCATATCGTTTCCAATTTACAAAAACGGACATGATGGATTTCATCTATCCTGAAATTGATTTAAACATTCCAGGAGAAAAATCATTTATTGTTGAAAATCAAGATGATCTCGTTCGTTTCGTCTATACAACAACCCAAAAAGAAGTGCTGACATTCACCATCATCAGTGATCAAACCACCAAGTTTTATTCTCCTTATGTCAACGATCAGATCAATGTCACGCAAGCTAAAACGATATCTGTGGGAGTTTTACCAGGAACTCATACCTTCTATATAGGGGGGATGGGTTATGCAGCTGGAACACTTTCTGTAGAAATCATTGTTCTTCCAAACATTTATTCGATTTCTCAAACAACATTGGAAATTTCAGAAAACTTCTTTCCTTCTCCCATCTTTTATGGTGGAAATCTAGGACGTGCTTACTTCATACTCCATGTTACTGAAACAACAACGTATCAATTCGAGATGACGTTCACCTATGCAACACTCTATCAAAAAATAGGATCAAATTATATGACATTACAGACCATCTATCCCAATGGTGTTGTTACCTTAGAGCCTGGCACCTATTATCTTTCTGCTAACTCAGGGTTTCTGAGTCAAGGAAATATTCGATATCATAAGCCATAAAAATATTAAAGCGTTCCATAAACTTGGAACGTTTTGTTATTCTGTACCATCTCTTAAATCGCGAGATATGCTTGATAAGCAAACATTCGATACCGCTTATTTCCTTCAATCTATTTTTTTATGTTCTGTTCAATCATCCAATCATTGATACTGTTTAAGCATCATTGAAATTAAAAATCGGTTTATACATTCTCATTTCATTTTCTAACCTGTGTAGGATACAACGCGGTATCCTTTATGATTTCATCATATTCAATGTTATAATGAAAGTAGAAATTTCATGTATTGTTTCATACGAAAGGAGACTCATCATGCCTTTAATCAAAGATGTCAAAGCAATACTCACTGCACCTGATGGTATTAACCTAATCGTTGTCAAAGTAACCACCGATCAAGAGGGTTTATACGGTCTTGGTTGTTCAACGTTTGCTTATCGTGAACTCGCTGTCAAATCGGTCATCGAAGATTACTTAAAACCGTTACTGCTCAATCGAGATGTCAACAACATTGAAGACTTATGGCACCTCATGTACAACAACGCATATTGGAGAAACGATGCCATCTCAAACAACGCTATTTCAGGTGTTGATATGGCTCTATGGGATATCAAAGGTAAAATGGCAGGTTTACCTCTTTATGATCTTTTCGGAGGAAAATCACGTGAAGGAGTTCCCTTTTATCGTCACGTCAACGGATCATCACTTGAAAAGATCGTCGAAAACATTGAAGCCTTCAGAAAAGAGAATGTTCGTCATGTGCGCATTCAATGGGGTCTCTACGGTGGAATCGCTCAAACACTCAATAAACCGATCAATGCTCCAGTCGGGTCTTATATCAGCCCAACACATTATATGTTAGATACCATCAAGATGTTTGATTATGTGAGAAAACACTGTGGGGATGATCTGGAACTCATTCATGATATCCATGAAAGATTAACACCATCCGATGCCATCTATTTAGCAAAACAACTCGAAAAATATCGCCTCTTCTTTTTAGAAGATCCACTTTCCCCTGAGCAGATCGAATGGATGCAACATTTAAAATCACAATGTGCAACACCGATTGGAATTGGAGAACTCTTTAACAATCCCAAAGAATGGGAATATCTGATCAAAAATCGACTTATCGATTTTATTCGCATGCATTTAAGTCAAATCGGAGGACTCACTCCAGCACGAAAACTTGCATACTTTGCTGAACAGTTTGGCATACGCACCGCATGGCATGGACCAGGCGATGTCTCACCTGTAGGTCATGCTGCCAATGTTCATTTAAGTCTTCATACGCATAACACTGGCATTTTAGAATGGTGTGGATTCTCAGATCTCATGTATCAAGTCTTCCCGGGGATGCCTTATGCCAAAGATGGCTATTTATATGTCAGCAACAAACCCGGATTGGGCATTGACATCAATGAAGAACTCGCAAAAAAATACCCCATCAAAACGAATGTGACCACATGGACACAAACCCGTTTGCCCGACGGCACCTTAGTGAATCCTTAGGAGGTATATCATGTCAAAAAAAGTATTGATTACTGGAGCAAGCCGAGGTATTGGACGCGGTATTGCCTTAAGACTCGCATCACAAGGGTATGATGTTGCTTTTACTTATCACACCGAAGAAGAGGATGCAAAGTCTTTAAAACAAGAAATCGAATCTTTAGGACAAAAAGGATTTTATTATCAAGCTAACCTACAAGAACCCGATGTTCCAACCCGTGTCACTGAGCAAGCCATTAAAGATTTAGGTGGTCTTGATGCACTCGTTTGTAATGCCGGTAAAGCTCGGTTTTCAACGATTCAAAATCTCGACCCCGCCATGATGGAGTTCATGTATGGTCTCAATTATCGTAGTTATGTGCTTGCAAGTAAGGTTGCTGCTAACCATATGGTTTCCCATCATATTCCAGGTCGTATCATCTTTATATCATCTTCACGCGGTGAACGTGCTTATCGCAACGATGCCATCTACGGATCGCTCAAAGCAGCCCTTAACCGGATGGTTCAGTCTTTAGCGATTGAACTTGCAGAATACGGTATTACCGTGAATTCTGTTGCACCAGGCGCAACAGCAACCCGCAATAACTACACCATGGAAGAACTCAAAAAGGGGTGGGCAAGTCCTCTCATTCCGATGGGTCGAATGGGAAAACCGGATGATGTTGCAGGTCTTGTCTCTTATCTCGTATCGGATGAAGCAAGTTATATCACTGGTGTCACCATACGTGTCGATGGTGGTCTCATTCTTTATGGTCCGAATGAAGATCTTAATGGAGGTTTATTCTAATGTCTGTTCAAATCTTAACGACAGGTTTAAAATTCCCTGAAGGTCCGGCGATCACCCCAAATGGTCGAATCTTCTTTGTTGAACTCTTAGGAGGATGTATTACTGAATATCATCGTGATACGAAAACAACAACACGCTTTAACGTAGGTGGAGGTCCCAATGGACTTCTTGCAATCGATAACGATACCCTCATGTTTTGTGATGCGTTCGGCAATAAACTTCGCGTTCTTGATTTAAGAACTGGTGATACGAAAGTGGTCGCTCATCAAATCAATGGTGAATCTCTTCGCGCACCGAATGACCTCATCATGGACAAGGAAGGCAACGTCCTGTTTACATGTCCAGGTGGGTCACAAAAAGCACCGATTGGTTACATGTGTGTGATGAAACCCAATCAGGACGTTTCCATCATCGCTGAAAACATGTGGTTTCCCAATGGACTTCTTCTCATCAATGATGAAAAAAACATCATCATCAATGAGACGTGGCAACATCGTCTTCTGATCGGTGATTGGAACAAAAAAACTCTGACGATAGAAAATATTCGAACCTTTTATACCATCGGTGGTGTTGCAGAACCCGACGGTTTGACCTTATCAAAAGATAACTTGATCTATGCTTCTGTTTACGCAACCGGTATGGTGTGGGTCTTTGATACAAAAGGAAACCTTATCAAACAAATCAAACTCCCAGGACATAATCCAACCAACATTTGTGAAGATACGATAGGGCAACTCGGGTTCATTGTCACCGAAGCTGAAAAGGGACTACTGCTTTCTATAACATAGTAAACATAAAATCATACAGAATCTATTAAAAAATGCATCGACCACAGGTCAGATGCATTTTTATTGATGAGTGAAGATTAACGATCGGATTCAGGAAGTAAGCTGACTGTCCAGGATGAAGTAAATGGAGCGTCAGAAGCTTGATAACCGAGTTGACCTGGGCTGATTGTATCCACAGGGAGATAATCCACATGGATTTGAATTTCAGATAATTCAACACCGTCTGCTAATTGAAGTGTGAATGTCACATATTGACCATCCCAACTGAGTGTCAACGTACCAATGAATTCACCTTTTGATAAATCATTTTGTGCTGCACCTGCATAGAGATCGAATGTTTCAGGATTAGCATCAAACGTCAATTGCCATCCCCATCTACTGTTGGTTAAACCAAGTTCAATAAAGGATAATTCGCCTAATGCCCATACTGTTTCTTCGCCATAAACCGCATGGAATGCAACATAGATTACAGGCATTTCAAAAACAACATCACATGCAATCACTTCAAATCCAAATGCGTAGAACCAAGAACCACTAGTAGGACCATTGGGGCCACCAACATATGCTGTTTCTCCAGCGACACCTGAAGGGTTGAGAACGTCTTCATCAACGAGCGCCATATGGAAGACAAAATAGAATGAATCACCGTCAACTAATTCTGTTGTAGAAACGGTGTATTCAAATGTATTTAATCCGAGTGATCCTAATTGATAGGGTGCTTGACCAGGTGCAACACGTTTTACTGGTAATTGTGAAAGTTCACTGTATACAAATAAATGTGCTTCTGATGCAAGTGCTCCATCAATCAAATCAACATTCAATACGAAATCTCCATTTGCATTAATCGATACAACGACCGAACCTGCAACCTTATTTTGACCGGCATAAATTGTATATTCAAAGCTGTGAAAACCGTTTACACAGATATTGAGATCTCCTCCAAAATCAACTGACTGTTCAGTCCATGAAAAAGATGAAACGACGGGCTTACTTTTAGCTTCAACATTGATGGAGGTAACCACGAATGCAAGCATAACAACAACGATTAAACCAATGAATTTTCTCACTTAAATTCTCCTTTTTTTTGAATTGCATCCTCATGATAACACATTGAATATACACTATCAATTTATTTGCTTTTAAATGCTTTTTTGTTATATGATGACCTGTTTTTATACAAATAGATGATATGTTTTAGCACAAAAACACCATATCATGTCGCGTAAATCATTCAATGGCCACATCAAAGATGATCTCAAAGCATCATCTTGCATCTCTTATCAATTTAACCTTCACTTACATGATCTCAACATTAACATTATGATCGATTAAACTCATTAGTTTTATCACAAAATAATGGGATTAGGCAGAATTGTTCTTTGTATCAAATAGATATATACTTAACTGACCCCGTGATCTGTTAAACAATATATGAAGAGAACAATTGTTTATCGTTTTCAATCGGCAGTTGGAATGCAATGAACACTTTTTGTCTAAGTGTGTTCGATTTTTTGTCATTCTACCATATAAAAAACCAATGTTTGATGGCCAAAAGAAATATGAAATATATGATTCATGGTTTTACACCTTACGTTTGCAGGTTGCTGAAGGGTCATCATTCTTGAACTACTCGTTAAGTGTATTATCATTTATGCGTTTTCCTTGAAATGAACGTGATTATTAGCTACGTGATCATCATGAATTCCCAATTCATTTTTTGTATGAATCGCTTCCATTTTCACACAAACCATTTTAGAAAAAGAAAATGGACGAATAATAATTAACTCGTCCATGTTTTATAAAGATAAAAAAATGATTTTATTGTCCTTGTTGCCAAGCATATTTATCTAAAAAATATTGGTTCACTTGATTGTCAATCTCAGGTGTAGCAACCACATACAACTTACCATTTTGAACATGTTCTTCTACAAAGTGTGTTTGAATGGTTGAAAAAAATTGATCATAGTTGAACTCAACGCCATCGGTTGGCTCATAGAGATAGATGAAGATTGACATTCCGGTGCCAAGTTTATTAGCACTCCACGTATCTTTGCCCTCTGAAGGATTGATGTAATAGAACGGTTGATGATCAACTGTGATCACATGAACTTCATAGTACGCTTGTTGGACATCACCACAACTCATTAACATGGATATGGTCATCATCAATAAAAAGACTAACATGATTTTGCGTGCAAACATATATTTGACCTCACTTTGATTTCATTATAGTCCTCAAAAGAAGGATAAATCAAGAAGGTTTCATCGTATTGATGCAGACTGTATGCGAATGGTTTCCTTTAAACAAAAAATCGCATATAAAGCTACAAAACATCCTAAGATGACGGTGATTCCAATCGTATATGTATCATATCTTCCATTCACGGTTCCAAGATAAAACATCACTTGACCAAAGAAATTATAGGTTGCATGCAAGATCATCGTCAACCATAGATTTTGAGTACGCAAGTACATCACTGCCCAAAGCATGCCCATTAAAGTCGAATAACCTGCTTGTAGTAATGTATCGAAAAGTGAAGCACCGCTCCATAAATTGATCAGATGGACCATACCAAAAAGAACCGATGAAAGGATAACAGAAATCAATAGACCATGTTTTTGTTGTGAATATCTTTGCAGTAAAAGGATTAAGATGACCCCACGAAAGAGAATCTCTTCAAAAAAACCAACACTTAATGATTCCATAAGAAAGAGAAAAACACGATAACCTGGATCAATCAATTGTGCTCTTCCATCAAAAAAAGCGATGATGGGAAAATTATTGATCGAAATGATCAGTGCGGGTATCATCATAAGTAGCGCTTTTAAAGGTTCTTTAAATCTGAAAATTCCCTGATAACCAAAACCCGTGAGAATAATGATAAATGCGAATCCTGCAAGAACTCTCAAAACGGTTTGCGTCATCATGTCAGCATCTTTGTTTTGTCCCATCATCGGTGAGATGACATACTGAAAAAGAATCATCGATAGGATGATTCCAATAAACATGATTTTATGTTGTTTTGAGAAAGAAGATTGTTGGTTCAAGTTACATCCACATGCACTTTCATATATCGAGGTATTTAAGCGGAATGACTTAAAGTAGGATTCTTCTTAACCTGTTTTATTCCACGATAAACCAAATATCCACCTAAAACAATCATCAAGAAACTCATAAACTGTGAAGGGGTCGGAAACACATTATATTCGGTGTAAACGAGTCGAATAAAGACACCGCGATCATCGCCACGAATCAATTCAATCAGAAAGCGCCATACACCATAACCAATGAGATAGACTTCAAGTTCTTTATGTTTAAATGCTTGAACATAATTTAATGCAAAGAATAATACAAAGAGAAATGCTGATTCAAACAGTTGTGTCGGATAGACAGCTTCTCCTGGATAGAGATGTTGTGAGTGTCCACCGGGAAAAATCATACCAATGAATGATTCAGTAGGTATACCATAACAACACCCCGCAAAGAAACATCCAATACGACCAAAAGCATGGGCTAATACAACACCTGTTATCAAGGTATTCGCAATTTTTTTCATGTCTTTATTCTTATCTTTATAGCCATATTTCATCAGGATTAAAAAAGCAGAAAATCCTCCGATTAATGCTCCTAAAAAACTGACGGTTCCAAAGGTCCATTCACCTTCTTGAATCGTATGAAATACTGCGTCGAGTAGTAATGAGAAGACAAGGGCAAAAATTAAACTTGCGACAATCAAGAGTACAATACGATTGGTTTGTTTCTTGGTGAATCCATCTTTTGAATCAAAACGTCGGATCACATAGACAAGCATCATCGCAAGTCCTATAAAAACAAATACATCATAAAGGGGTATGGTATAGCCAAATATTTCAGGTAATAAAAATGGGTACATGACATCAACTCCTTGTTAAAACTATTCTATCACATATTAGCTATCCTTTCATAACACGAAGTTTTATTCCTGATTCACTTTGTGAAAAGAAACCAGCTTTCAAGAAAAAAACCCCGTTGAACGGGGTTTATCAATCTGTGATATCGATTATACGCCTTGTTGAAGCATCGCTTCATAAACCTTCATAAAGCCGGCAATATTCGCACCTGTGATCAAATCATCAGGTCTTCCCGTATACTTCAAGGAAGCTTCATGGCATCTGTTAAAAATACGCTTCATGATGCGATGTAATTCTTGGTCAACTTCTTCAAAACTCCAGTTTTGGAAGGTTGCGTTTTGTGTCATTTCAAGACCCGATACGGCAACACCACCCGCATTGGATGCTTTACCTGGAGCAAACAATACATTGTGTTCTCTAAAATACTTGGTCGCATCAATGGTCGTTGGCATGTTGGCACCTTCAGCCACTAACCAACATCCATTTTTGACAAGTTCTTCTGCAGAGTCTAGATAGATTTCATTCTGCGTTGCACAAGGAAGTGCAATGTCACATGGAACTTTCCAAATATCTTTGGTATTGGCACTATAAATCGCTTCTGGATGATAGGTCTTATACTTATCGATCACCGTTTGGTTGGTCTTAGAAAGGTTCTTGATTAATTCAATATCGATACCATTTTCATCATGAATGACACCAGAGATATCGGAGATTGCGACGACTTTTGCACCTAACTGAATCGCTTTTTCAGCTGCCATCGATCCAACCTTACC
>DIKN01000116.1 GCA_002424575.1 Acholeplasmataceae bacterium UBA5617
GGTATTCAAACAGATCATGAGTGCACGTACCCAAAACCGATGATAGAAAGAATTCAGCGAGGGATGTATGTTCACTTAAGAGAAGGCTCAGCAACGCGAAATACAAGACCTCTTCTCAAAGGATTAAAGAAAGAATATTTAGCAAGGGTACTCTTTTGTACGGATGACAAGCATCCCGAAGACATTCGAAAAGAAGGTCACATCAACTACAATGTGAATCTTGCCATTGAAGAAGGTGTTGATCCAATTGATGCTATATCGATGGCCACACTCAATGCAGCAACCTGTTACGATTTGCGTGATGTTGGAGGACTTGCTCCAGGCAAAATGGCTGATTTTATCGTATTTAATGACCTGCAGCACATCGAACCCCATCTTGTCTATAAGCAGGGCAAATTGGTTGCAAAAAACGGTATCCCTCTTTTTGATCAGATGAGTGTTATTCCAAATGAAGTGCTTCATACCGTTCGCTTCGATGAAAAGTCTTTATCGTTTGATCTACCTCTTGAGACTGAATGGGCACACGTCATTGGGCTTATAAAAAATAATATTATCACCGAGCATTTGATTGAAAAGGTACACATAACGCATCACCTTTTCCAATACAATCCCCAACACGATATCATGAAACTAGCCGTCATTGAAAGACATCATGACAAAAAAAGTATGGCGGTTGGACTCGTTAAAGAATTTGGATTCAAAGATGGTGCCATCGCCATGACAATTGCTCACGATTCACATAATGTGATTGTCGTTGGAACATCTGATGAAGCGATGCGAGCTGCAGTCTTAAAGATCAAGGATTTGCAAGGTGGGATTGTTGTTGTTCATCATGACCACGTGGTTGACTTTTTACAACTCGAAATCTCAGGTATCATGACTGAGCAACGTGAATCCCATGTTGAGCATGCATTATCCCGTATGAAAGAAAAGATCATTGCGATGGGTTATCCTCAAGACATAGGCGATCCCTTCATTGCACTTGCTTTTCTCGCATTACCCGTGATTCCTAAACTCAAATTAACCGATCGAGGTCTCTTTGACGTTGAATCGTTCCAAATCATTCCCATCTCATATAAGAAGGATTAACTATGAACCCTTACATCCTTGGATTACAATGTACCATGTGTCAACAAATCTTTGATCCCAACCAAATCAAGACTACATGTCCCATCTGTGGTGATGCAGGCATTTTAGATGTTTTATACGATTATGAAGCCATTAAAAAGGATTTGAATCTTCACAGTTTATCATCCAATCAAGATCGCACGATGTTTCGATATCAACAACTGCTCCCCGTTGAAGATAAACATATTGACAAGATGCTTAAAATTGGCTGGACACCACTTTATCGGACCAATCGTCTTCATCACGCTCTTAGTATCAAGCAGCTTTACATCAAAGATGATGGACAAAATCCCAGTGGTTCACTGAAAGATCGTGCAAGCGCGATTGCAGTTTTGCGTGCAATCGAAGAGAATAATCCGATCATTGCTTGCAGTTCAACCGGTAATGCAGCTTCATCTTTAGCCGCTAGTGCTGCACGGATGGGATTAAAGACTTACATCTTTGTTCCCAAAAGAGCACCGGTCGGAAAGTTAGCACAACTTCAAATCTATGGGGCTCATGTCATCATGGTCGATGGTGATTATAAAGACACCTATAATCTATCCAAGAAGGCGATCGATCATTATGGATGGTATAACCGAAATGCAGCAATCAATCCATATCTTGTCGAAGGTAAGAAGACGGTTGCGCTAGAGATTGCTGAGCAACTGCATTTTCAACTCACCGATTGGGTGGTTGTATCAGTGGGTGATGGATGTACCATCGCCGGTGTTTATAAAGGCTTCTATGACTTAAAAAAGCTTGGACTTATTCAAACAATTCCAAAATTACTCGGTGTACAAAGTGAAGGATGCAATCCTTTAGTGAAGGCATTTCACACCCATTCACCCTGTCAGTGGACAGAAGAGAATACACTTGCAGATAGCATTTCTGTGGGTGTACCACGCAATCCCATCAAAGCACTTCATGCGATTGAAGCATCTCATGGATCAATGGTCGATGTCAGTGATCAAAGTATTCTCGATGCGATGCGCTTGATGGGAAAATATGAAGGTATTTTTGGAGAACCTGCTGCAGCTGCTGCACTTGCAGGACTACAAAAAGCCATAAAACAACAGATCATTAAACCTAACGAATCCATGGTCATCATCAATACAGGAAATGGACTCAAAGATCCACAAAATGCGCAGCGCGCAACCAAAGAGCCCATTCTGATGAAGCCTGATTTGGATACATTGATCGCACATATCGAACAAGAAGGAGAACACAAACATGAATAAAATACCTTTTGGACCAACCTATGATGAGATGCTAAATCCTCGCATGATTGATCCCACACTGCATGCTAGAATTTTGCACGCATCTCAAAACGAATTAGACCCCATGAATCTTTTCCGTATCACATGGAAAGATGAAAACCAAAAGGTCAATCATATCGTTTTACCCCAAGCCTTAACCGGTGTAGAAGCTAACATCATTGTTCTCATCGGCAAGTATTTTCCATCAGGATCTCATAAGGTCGGTCCCGCTTATGCAACGCTTATCGAAGGTTGTGTAGACGGTGATATTATTCCAGGTAAGCACACCATTTTAGGTCCTTCAACAGGCAACTTTGGTATAGGTGTCTCCTATATCTGTAACTTGATGAAATTAGACTCGATTGTGATTATGCCCGATAATATGAGTAAAGAACGGTATGACCGCATTTTAAAATATGGTGCAAGATTAGATCTTACACCGGGTACTGAATCGGATGTCATCTTAACACTTGAAAGAACGTATAAACTCAAAGAAAATCCGAATTATCGGAGTTTAGCGCAATTTGAATTGCTTCCCAATTATCGGTTCCATCGCCATGTGACAGGAAACAGTGCGATTGAAGCGGTTAAAAACATCGGTAATGGTCGCATCGCATGTTATGCTTCAGCTCCTGGAAGTGCGGGAACGCTTGCTGCAGGAGACCAAATTAAAGCGACATTCCCTGAAGCTAAGATTGTCGCATTGGAACCCTATGAATGTTCAACGCTAAGTGATGGTGGACGTGGACAGCATCGCATTGAGGGCATCGGTGATAAGATGTGCACGTTGATTCATAATGTCTTAAACACCGATTTTATTGCACAAATCGAAGATGATGATACCGTTAAAGGATTAAAGATTATTCATGATGCACCTCACATTTTAGTTGAATTTGGCGTCAAGCCTGATGTTGCGGAACACTTAAAAGATCTCTTTGGAGTTTCTACGATATGCAATATTTTAGGTGCCATCAAAATGGCGAAATATTTGAAATTAGGTCCAGGCGATAACATTGTTACGGTTGCTACTGATGGTTTCGACCGCTATGATAGCGTGATTGATAATTTGAATCATCGTGTTCTTGAAACAGAAGACTTTGTCTTAAGACGATGGTTTAAAGATATTTTCTTAAAAGTTAACACCGACCATATTATCGACACAAGAATCCCTTCAGAAAAAGAACGGTTGTATCAACAAAAAGAAAAAGACTGGCTCAAATTTGGATATTCAAAAACGTATCTTGATGGAATGAAATCGATGGATTTTTGGAATCATGAATATGAAAAAGTTAAACTATACAACGAAAAAATTAAAGCATTAAGAGGAAAAGAGTGATCGCTATGCAGTTCAAACAAATTCTTGAAAGAGCAAAACAATATTTACCGGAAATGACAACATTTTTAAGGGATATGGTTCGTATACCCAGTGAGTCATCGTTTGAAAAAGATGTCATTCTAAGAATTAAACAGGAAATGGAAAAAGTTGGTTTTGATCGCACACACATTGATCCCATGGGTAACCTCTTCGGTTACATCGGTCACGGTAAACATCTGATTGCGATGGATGCCCACATCGACACTGTAGGGATTGGTGAACGAAAAAATTGGACCTTTGATCCTTATGAAGGGTATGAAAATGATTCTGAAATCGGAGGAAGAGGAACGAGCGATCAAGAGGGTGGTATGGCATCGATGGTGTATGCAGGTAAAATCATTAAGGATTTAAAACTTGAAGATGATTATACACTGCTTGTCACTGCAACCGTTCAAGAAGAAGATTGTGATGGTTTATGCTGGCAATATATCATTCAAGAAGATCACATCAAACCTGAGTTTGTTGTCATCACAGAACCCACATCCTGCCGTATCTACCGCGGTCATCGTGGACGGATGGAAATCAAAGTGTCTACACATGGCATCAGTTGTCACGGTAGTGCACCTGAACGTGGTGACAATGCAATCTTTAAGATGGCACCAATTCTTTTAGAACTTCAAGCATTAAACGAAAAACTGGCATATGATGCATTCCTTGGAAAAGGAACATTAACCGTCAGTGAAATCTTCTATAGTTCACCCTCACGCTGTGCGGTTGCTGATGGATGTACGGTATCCATCGATCGACGTCTAACACATGGGGAAACCTATCTTTCAGCGATTGAAGAAATTAAGAAACTTCCCAGTGTCAAGAAAGCAAATGCTCAAGTTGACATGTATACTTATGTAAAACCCGCATACACTGGATTAGTCTATCCGACCGATTCGTACTTCCCCACATGGGTACTACCCTTAGAACACCAGGTATGCCAAAGCACGATATCAGCATATCAAGGACTTTTCAATCATGAACCCGTTGTTGATAAATGGACATTTTCAACCAATGGTGTCTCCATCATGGGTAGACACAACATTCCCTGCATTGGATTTGGCCCTGGTCATGAAGAGGAAGCACACGCACCTAATGAAAAGACGTTTAAAGATGAACTCGTTAAAGCAGCTGCGATGTATGCAGCAATTCCAAGTATGTATATCAAAACGATTAAAGGAGATAAACAATGAAACCCTTATTTAAAGGAAGACATTTCATTACACTCGAAGAGTGGACTAAAGATGAAATCAATACATTACTCGACGTTTCTAAAGATTTGAAATATAAATTTTTGCACAACATTCCAACCCCTTATCTTCTCCATAAGACTGCCTTTTTGATGTTTTTTGAACAATCAACACGCACGAGAAATTCCATGGAAGCAGGCCTTGCACAACTCGGGGGACATGCGACATTTTTGGATACATCCATGATGCAGATCTCACATGGTGAAAGTGCGAAAGATACTGCAATCATCCTCTCATCTTATGGTCATGGTATCGCATGCCGTAACTGTTTTTGGGGAATTGGGAATAAGTATTTACGCGAAATGGCAGAGCATTCAACGGTACCCATCATGAACTTACAAGATGATCTATTCCACCCTATGCAAGCTTTAGCCGATCTGATGACCATCCAAGAAGTCATGCCCACCACACAAAACCTCAAAGTATCGATCATATGGGCTTATGCAAAGAGTCATAAAAAGCCGATCAGTGTTCCCCTTTCTCAAATTCTTTTATTCCCACGTTATGGGATCGATGTCACATTAGCGTACCCACTCGGATATGATCTACCAGATTGGGCGATTGAAAAAGCGAAGAAGAATGCAAAAGAAAATGGTGGATCGTTTAGAATCACGCATGATATGGAAGAAGCATATCGTGATGCTGATATCGTCATTCCCAAAAACTGGGGTAGTTGGGTCAATAATCAGTCAACAGCCGTCATTGATGACCTACTTGAATCCTATAAAGGTTGGAAATGTACAGAAGGTATGATCAAACTTGCAAAACCGCATGTCAAATACATGCATGCTCTTCCTGCAGATCGCGGAAATGAAGTGGAAGACTCTGTGATCGATGGACCCCATTCCATCGTGTATCAAGAAGCTGAAAACCGACTCCATACAGCCAAAGCTGTCATGGTGATGACCATGGGTGACAAATAAAAAAAGGGACAATCTCGATGGAGGTTGTCCCATTGTTTAATACAACTGTTTTTCTTTCTCTTGATACTCCTTAAAGAGTTTTAAACATGCTTTTCGATGTTCTTCCTCAAGAATTAAATCTTTACTTTCTATCTCTTTTTGGCGCATCATATCATAGATCATATCATCACGAAAGCCGATGCTATTGGCATCTTTTGCAGTACACCCGTAGATGACATGTTTGATGTTTGACCATACGATAGCACCTAAACACATGGGGCATGGATAACATGAGGTGATGAGTGTACATCCTGAAAGGTCATGTGTACCTAAGAGTTGACCTGCTTGTCTGATCGCATTGATCTCTGCGTGTGCGGTCGCATCGTGATCTTTGAGAACCGAATTGGATGCAACAACAAGAACACGTCCTTCAGGGTCAATGATGGCAGCGCCAAAAGGACCTCCAATGTTTTGATTCATGGTTTCACGGGCTTTTTCAATCACAAGTTTCATCGCTTTGCTTGTATCGAGAGTCTGGCTCACTTAAACACCTCTTTTATTTAGTTTTTTGTGCTTTTGTATCTATAGTATACCGTATTCGAATCTATATGATGCAAAAAATTCAAATATAGGCGTAAAGTGAAACAAAAAGTAGGCAAAAAGTGATTGCCTACTTGATGATAAAAGTGATTCATTCCTAAAAAAACAGGTTGTTGAATTAATGACGTCCACTAAAACCTTGACCAGCTTGTCCTCTAGAGTTCTTATTACCATGACCAAACATTCTTTGCCATTGGTAAGCCATGTCATATCCAGCACCGATGAAACGATCTCTTGAAAAAGCAGATAGATGCTTTTGCGATGCAGTCTTTAAAGCTTCAAATACAAATCGAACATCTTCAGGAAGATCTTGACTGAGAAAATTTTCATACATTAAGATGTTTGCTTTTTCTGCTTCTACACCCGCCCCTAGTGCACTGGAAATAGATTCTGGAACGATGATGTCTGATGCATCAAAGGTTGGTAAGGTGATGCCATATGTTTCAAAAAGAGGTAACAATAAATCAATGTGTCTCTGCTCAGCTAGAACGATACGATTGAATGGGCGAATATCACCATAGACTTCAATAATCTTTTCGTAAGTCGCTTTTGCTAAGTATTCATCCAACAAAGCAAAAGTCAATATACTCTCAAGTGTATAGTCACCTGTCGTATCATCGACTTCGAGGATAGAACCATCAACCGTGTCTAAATCTTCAGTTGCTGCACTCACACTGATTCCAACGAATAAGAATCCCATGACAAGAATACTCATAAAACTTAATGCAAACCATTTTTTCATGTAGAACGCCTCCTTGTTCTCACTTCACCTTATATACATAGAGGGTTTTGTTTTGATTGGTGTTATGTGAAATGATGGGAGAGAATAACATTTTTTAAGTTCATTGACAATACGTATATAAGAACGGGTGATGCTTTATTACAATGTCAATCATTTGATTTGAATACTCGAAAACGGCAATAATACGTCTTCATTGGTCCCATAATAAATACCGGGTTGAAATGCTATTTTTTTAAAGAGTGCTTCGATATCCTCCCACATATGATCGACATCACCTTCATAACTGTGACCCCAAATGTAGAGGATTTGAGGGTGATTGCTGGTGTTATTCAAGAAGTCTTCAACGATATGATGAATCAAAGGATCATGTTGATGACAGGTGGGTCTAAAACGTAAAAGATCCTCTTGGAGATGTGTACTATGGTTGGATTCAACAGTGCGTGCATAACGCAGTTTTGTTTCTTTGATGAGATTAACGATTCGATCATCATAACTGCCATAGGGATATACCATGCCTACTGGTTCAATGTGAAAGATATTTTGAATATTGTTGATATCACGGTTGATTTCATCAAGAACTTCTTGGTCTGATAAATGAGTCAAGTGGGGATGGGTCAGGGTGTGAACAGCCACTTCATGTCCTCGATATATAGTCTTCATGTCATTCCAAGATAGATGAGAGATGGTATGACCATGGATGATAAAATCATGAGAAGGATCACAAAGACCGGTGTTGATATTAAAGGTTGCTTTTAAACCATAGCGATTGAGAAGTTCAACAAGTCTTTTATCTTGATAAATACCATCATCATAACTGAGTGTGATGGCTTTTTGATACTTTGGATACCACATATGAATTCTCCTTTAAACCCTATTATTCTCATTATACAACTTCCTACACGCATCAACTTCAACTCGTGATACAATCGTTATGAAAGAAGGTGACATCATGGATAAAGTCAGAGTAGGTGTTCTTGGTATTGGCCGAGGGCAATCGATGATTCATTACGCAAAACAAGCGGGTAACGCTCAGTTGGTTGCAATTTGTGATTACTATGAAGAGGGACTTCAAAACCTAAAACGTGAACTCAATGATCCTAGCATAACTTATTATCTTTCTTTTGATGATTTTATCAACCATCCCATGGATGCTGTTGTTTTAGCAAACTATGCCACTGAACATGCACCTTTTGCCATGAAGGCACTCAAAAAAGGGCTTCATGTATTCTCAGAAGTATTGCCTGTTCAGACATTGAAGGAAGCAATCGAACTGATTGAGACCATTGAAGAAACGCATAAAATCTATGCATATGGCGAAAATTACTGTTATATGCCAGCTGTTCGTGAAATGAAACGTCTATATCAAGAGGGCAAACTTGGATCTTTCGAATATGGGGAAGGCGAATACATTCATAACTGTGAACCCATTTGGGCAGATATCACCTATGGGGATAAACATCATTGGCGAAATCGGATGTATGCAACCTTTTACAGTACACACTCCATTGGACCACTGATCAGCATTACCCAATTAAAACCAGTGTCTGTCGTAGGTTTTGAACTTCCCTATTGGAGTCGCGCAAAACGCATGGGAAAACTTTGGGGAACAGCGGGTATTGAGATGATCACCTTAGAAAATGGTGCTATCATTAAAAGTGTCCATGGTGATTTGGGAAAGAACTCGATATGGTTTTCTATCTATGGATCAAAAGGACGAATCGAAAGCGCTCGTGAAGATGCACAATGTGGTGATATTGAGCGAGTGTATGTCAATCTTGACAGTGAAGAAGGAAAGCATGATAGCACTGTTGCGACATACGAACCCAAAGAATTGCATCATGAATGTGCCAAGGACTTTGGCCATGGGGGCAGTGACTATTACGCCATGTATCATTTCATCGAAAAGATTTTAGGCCATGACGCTGAAATCATTGATATTTATCAAGCATTGGATATGTTTTTACCAGGCTTATTCGCGTATCGCTCCATCCTTGATGGCAATCAACCGAAAAAAATCCCCAACTTGAGATATAAAGAAGAACGCGACCTTTATCGACATGATGTTGCTTGCACGGATCCTAAGATTGCTCAAGATCAGCTTTTACCATGTTATTCAAAGGGTAATCCTGAAGTATCTCAAGAAGTTTATGAATCTTTAAAAATGACTTATGAATCAAAAAAGAAAGCACATCAATGAAACGAGGGAACGCATCATGAAAGCCAAAGATTTCGTGTGGATTATCATATTCATAGGGATTTCACTGTTCATATTTCTTCCTCAGACCAACCCAATATTTGTTGGATTAACCACACAATATCCTTATATCATGGGTTTTCTTAAAACGATGATTTTAGCGAGTATGGGTGAAATCTTGGTCAGACGGATACGGACTGGATCCTATTTTAATGATCCTGGATTTTACATGAAGGCCATCGTTTGGGGATTGCTAGGTATGATGTTTGTGTTCGTATTTCCTCTTTTTGATGGAGGTATAAAAGCTGTCTTTCATGAAAACATCTTTTTTGAAAACAACTTTCTTAATACTCTTGTATATGCCTTTTTTGTCAGTCTATCGATGAATATCATCTTCGCACCTACATTTATGATGCTGCATCGCATCACAGACACTTATATCAATCTTGCTCAAGGTTCATTAAAACAATTCAAAAA
>DIKN01000071.1 GCA_002424575.1 Acholeplasmataceae bacterium UBA5617
AAAGAAAGACCTAAAACAACCAATAAATATGAGATGGCAGAGCGTTATCTGATCATGGCGATGTTAAAAAGCCGTGATTGGAGCCACCTCATCATGAGTAAACTGAGAAGTAACGATTTTGCAGAACCGATTGCAGCATCCATTCGCATCGCGATTGAACACCTCTATGAGGATCATGAACAATTAACCGTAGAAGAACTTCTAGCAAGTCTCAATAACGATCAGCGCGAGATGATGGAACAAAGTATTTTGAAACACCCTATATGGAAAAAGAACTACGTATTCAGTGAAGAAGAACTGCTTGAATACATCGCAACCGTCTATGAAGCAAGTGATCGAAGACGGTTAGATGAACTCAACCAAAGACTTCAAGAACAGTATGACCCAGTGCTCGCTAAAGAACGCAATGCACTGAAGATAAGACTCGATCATATAACCAAGGAGGATTAACATGGACCGTGAAAAGATCATTGCCCAATTGATCAAAAAGGCTGGAAAAGACAAATTTTTAAATCAAGATGATGTTGTCCAGTATGCTGATCCCAACAGCGAAGATTACTATGAAATTGAAAAAGCACTCTTAAATGAGGATATTGATATCCTTGCACTTGAAGAAGTCGAAGAGGAAGAAGTCAAAGGTGAAGAACTCGAAATCGAAGAGGATGAAGAACCTGATTTTGATTTAGAAGACGTTGAACCTGACGATCTTTCCTTATCCGGACTTGAAGTTGAAGAGGAAGAACTCATCAACATTGAATCGATTGCATCGACGATTAAAATCGATGATCCTGTTCGGATGTACTTAAAGGAAATCGGTCAAATCCCGCTGCTCAATCAAGAAGATGAAAAGAAGTACGCGGTTGCTGTATCCTATGGTCGCTATGCGAAAGAACAGCTCGATGAAGTCGAATCAGGAACACTATCCCTTTCTAGTAAAGACGTTGAAGAATTAAAACGTGCCGCAGACAAAGCGCAGCATGCCAAAAATAAATTGGTTGAAGCCAATTACCGTTTAGTTGTCTCCATTGCGAAACGCTATGTTGGTCGTGGACTACTCTTTTTGGATTTGATTCAAGAAGGAAACATGGGTTTGATGCGTGCTGTCGACAAGTTCGATTACGAAAAGGGTTTTAAGTTTTCAACCTATGCAACTTGGTGGATTCGTCAAGCGATTACCCGCGCTGTTGCTGACCAAGCGAGAACCATCCGTATTCCCGTTCACATGGTGGAAACGATCAACAAGATGATCCGTATTCAGCGTCAACTTATTCAAGATCTCGGGCGTGAACCATCCTTAGAGGAAATTGCGACCAAGATGGGTATAACCCCAGAAAAAGTTCAAAATATTCAACGGATTGCTAAAGAACCTATCTCTTTAGAAGCGCATGTTGGTGAAGAAGAGGATTCATCGCTCGGTGATTTTATCAGCGATCCCAATGCGTTAACTCCCCATGAATATATGCTTCAAGAAATGGTTAAACAAACACTCGATGAAGTGTTGGAAACATTGACTGATCGTGAAGAAAAAGTTCTACGCTTACGCTACGGTTTATTCGATGGTAAAAACCATACACTTGAAGAAGTCGGCCGTGAATTTGGCGTCACACGTGAACGTATCCGTCAAATTGAAGCGAAAGCACTTCGTAAATTGAGAAGCCCTTCTCGTCAAAATAAACTTCGCGAATTTTATTATGGTAAGAAATAAAAGGTTAACATTTCTTGCATCACTGATCAAAGATTATCCCGTCGTTTGTGACATCGGATCCGATCATGGATACGTCTTAGAGATGGCTTTTAAGACGGGAACCATCCAGCGAGGTATCGCAACGGATGTGCGAGAAATGCCCTTACAATCTGCGATGAAAACATTGAAGAACTATCCGGTGAGAACCATCTTGTCGGATGGTTTTTTGGCTATTGATGAACCCTTTAATGCAGCTGTCATTGCGGGAATGGGTGCACACCTCATGACAGAAATTATGGAACATGCACCCCATCATGAAGCCATATATGTCCTTCAAGCCAATGATAGAATCGCATACTTAAGACAAAGAATCATTGAACTTGGTTTTCAAATTGTTGACGAATATGTGGTTCATGATCGTTTCTATTATGTGATTGTCGTTGTGAAAAGAGGGCACATGACGTTAAGTGAAGAAGATGTGCTGATTGGACCGTTTCTCAAGGAAAAAGCGGATTCAAGACCCTATTATGAATATCGTTTAAGACAACTCAAAAAGATTATCGATGTTGCAGATGAGAATAAAAAAGGGGAACTATCCTTAGAATGGAACTATCTCAAGAAGAGACTTGAGTGTGGTCAGACGAAAGAATAATATACTTTACTTATCCCACTTTTTCATGTAAAATGAACAATGTATATGTCGTTTATCAGGAGGATTTCACGTGAAAGAATATCAAACTTTACAAAAACTTGATCGCTCACTTCAAGCGTTTCGCTTATCAGGGATTTATAAACGTTCACAAACCAAACTATCCGATGCGGATATCATGGTGATGTTTTGTGTCGCATTTTGTGATACCAATCAACGTTTAAAATTGACAGATGTCGCAAAAACACTTCGTGTAACACTGCCAGCAGTAACCCACAAAGTGAATGATTTAGTGGCTAAGAAGTATTTAGAGAAAGAAACATCGAATAAAGATTTACGCGTCACCTATATTCGGTTGACGACCCAGGGTAAACAGTTTGTTGAATCGATCAGAGATGAGTATTATCAACCCCTCAAGGCGTTGGTTGATCATATCGGTGAAGAAGACACCAAAAATCTTATGCGTATTTTAGATAAAATCAGTGAAATGGGAAAGATTTCGTAATCTTTCTTTTTCTTGCAAAAGAGGGATAATTTGCTTAAGTCATTACGTTATTTAAAGCCATACCGTTGGGGTGTGGCGCTTGTTTTTACATTGGTCGGTCTACGAGCTTTTTTAGATTTATTACTCCCTAATTTATTAGGAAAAATCGTTAGTGAAGGCTTAGGATTAGGAAGTGTTGTCAGTGAACCTAATCTTAATCGTATTTACTATTATGCGGCTTTGATGTTGATTGCAACTCTCGTTTCGATCGGTATCACGATTTTTGGTGGTTATCTTGAATCCAAAATTTCAGCGGGTTATGCAAAAGATTTAAGACGTGCCGTCTATGAGAAGATTGAAAAGTTTTCACTTCGTGAGATGGATCATTTCACCACATCATCATTGATCACACGCACAACAAACGATATCCAACAGCTTCAAGGCATCGTTCACATGCTCCTTCGCATGATCATTTTAGCCCCTCTGTTAGCCATCGGAGCGGTGACTTTTTCGATCATCCAACAACCCACCTTATCGATGGTTTTAATCGCATCCATCACCGCGCTGATTGCGATGCTTGTCATCGTTTTTTCGATTACCATGCCCAAGTTTCAGTTGGTACAAAAGATGGTGGACCGACTGAATTTAGTGACACGAGAAAATTTAACGGGTCTACGCGTCGTTCGCGCATACAACACACAACAATATCAAGCGAATCGCATCGATGAAGCATCGAAAGAGTCGATGCGTTTAAACATTTTCGTTAACCGTGTTTCCTCCATCATGTGGCCTTTTATGGGACTGATCATGGGATTGACCAGTTTAATAATCGTCTATGTGGGTGCACGCTATTTTGTGGGCATTAACGGATTTTCGCCTGCATCGCTCATGGCACTCATGCAATATGCGATGCGTGCGATCATGGCTTTTATGTTCATGTCATTTATTTTTGTGAGCATTCCTCGTGCAGCAATTTCAGCGAGACGTATCATGGAAGTTTTGGAGATGGATGTTGAAATCCATGATCCTAAAGACCCCGTGGCCTTACCTGAACACATTCACGGTGAAATCACATTTAAAGATGTTTGTTTTCAATATCCAGGTGCGCAAGAACCTGTTTTATCCAAGGTCTCTTTTACAGTAAAACCGGGCACAACCACAGCTTTTATCGGGTCAACCGGTTCAGGGAAATCAACACTGATTAATTTAATTCCACGTTTTTATGAGCGAACATGCGGTGAGATATTAATCGATGGTATCGATATCAAAGATTTATGTTTAGAAGATCTTCATCGCATCATCGGTTATGTGCCACAAAAAGGGATTCTTTTTGGTGGAACCATTGAAGACAATATTTTGTTTGATGAACGTGCAGAAAAAGATATGTTAGAAGAAGCAGCCAAGGTTGCACAAGCACATGATTTTATCCTTGAGATGGAAGACGGTTATCACCATCAAATTGCACAGGGTGGAACCAACGTCTCTGGTGGACAGCGTCAACGTTTATCCATCGCTCGTGCGATTGCGAAAAAACCTCCGATTTACATTTTTGATGATTCTTTTTCAGCACTCGATTATAAAACCGATCAAAAGCTAAGAAAAATGCTTTCTGAACATGTCACAGCAACCAAACTCATCGTCGCTCAACGGATCAATACCATTCGTTACGCTGACCAAATCATTGTCCTCAATCAAGGGACAATTGAAGGTATGGGAACCCATGATGAATTGATGAAATCATCAAAAGTCTATCAAGAAATTGCATCGTCACAACTGTCGAAGGAGGAACTTCTATGAACCAACAACGTGAAAAA
>DIKN01000070.1 GCA_002424575.1 Acholeplasmataceae bacterium UBA5617
TCGTTTGATGTTGTTTTTGGGGGTGGTGAAGCCAATGTTGCTGTCAGTTTAGCAGCGTTTGGTCATGATGCATATTTTGTCACAAAATTACCCAAACACGAAATCGGTCAAGCAGCAGTTAATGCCCTCACACGCTATCAGGTAAAACCCGATTATATCGCACGTGGTGGTGATCGTGTAGGTATCTATTTTTTAGAGACTGGTGCATCTATCCGTCCATCGAAGGTCATCTACGATCGAGTGGGATCTTCCATTTCATTAGCTAAACCCTCTGATTTTGATTTTGATCGCATCTTCCAAGGTGCATCATGGTTTCATTGGTCAGGTATTACACCTGCATTAAGTGATCACGCAGCTGAGCTGATTCGCCTTGCATGTATTGCAGCCAAAAAGGCTGGAGTAACCATATCCGTTGATTTAAACTATCGCAAAAAACTGTGGACACCTGAAGAAGCACAACGTGTGATGCGTCCACTCATGCAATATGTCGACGTTTGTATAGGTAATGAAGAAGATGCAGAACTCGTTTTAGGCTTTAAAACCAAACATGATGATATCTCAAATGCAGAACTTGATTTATCCTCGTATAAGTCTATGTTCCTTGACATGAAAGAAGCATTTGGATTTAAAGTGATTTCAACGACCCTTCGTGAATCCTATTCTGCATCAAAAAATGGTTGGAGTGCTCTTCTCTATGATGGACAAACCTTTTATTCATCCAAGAAGTATATGATTGAGCCAATCATCGATCGTGTTGGTGCAGGAGATTCTTTTGCAGCTGGTCTCATCCATGGACTGCTTACACGTAAACCACAGGAAGCCCTTGAATTTGCAGTCGCAGCATCTGCCATCAAGCATACGATTCCAGGTGATTTTAACCAGGTCAGTGAAGATGAAGTTGATCTTTTAGTGAGCGGAAATCAATCAGGTAGAGTTCAGAGATAGAAAAAACGCTTGATTTTTATCAACAAGCTGATGAATTTTTGAAACAAGATTACATTGACCACATACGCATCATGACTATAAGATTGATTGAAGTTTGTTGTAGATATCATACACTCTAAGGTCAAAATTCAATTCAAATTGAATCAACGAGTCACTTTAAGCATGAACCTTATTATCAGTATTTTCTTTTTGTTAACTCCTTGTTCGAGGAGTTATAAAGCGATATTGCTCGAATAAAATCATATGAATAAAACTATTGAAAGGGGAGTCACGATGAAACTATCGATTCGCTATAACAACCATCCAGAAGATTCGAAACACTACGATACTAAGACACTTCGTGAACGCTATTTGATTGAAACGGTATTTGAAGCTGATGAGCTAAATTTCACATATTCACATCATGATCGCATCATCGCAGGTGGAATTATGCCGATCCATCAACATCTCAATTTACCAGTCACCAAAGATTTAGGGACATCTTTTTTCCTAGAACGAAGAGAAATGGGGATCATCAATATTGGAGGTCAAGGATCAATCGTCATCGATGGACATGAGTATTTGATGGCACCAAAGGATGGTTTATACATTGGATGCGATGCGAAGGATGTCATCTTTATTTCAAAAGATGCCAAGCAGCCGGCAAAATATTATATCAATAGTGCACCTGCTCATCAACACTATCCGACAGTTCACATACCATTCACACACGCAAAACCTAATCAATGGGGATCGCCTAAAACATTAAACGAACGCACTATTTATCAATACGTTCATCCAGCTGTCTGCGAATCCTGTCAACTTGTCATGGGAATGACCATCTTAAGTGATGGTTCTGCATGGAATACGATGCCGTGTCACACCCATGAGCGTCGCATGGAAGTTTATTTCTACTTCAACATGTCTGATGATACACGGATCTTTCATTTCATGGGAACTCCCGATGAAACGCGTCATCTTGTTATCAAAAATGAGCAAGCAGTCATTTCCCCAAGTTGGTCCATTCACTCCGGTGTTGGTTCATCCAATTATGCGTTCATATGGGGGATGTGCGGTGAAAATAAAACATTTGATGACATGGATTTTGTCAAGATGTCGGACTTAAAATAGGAGGATTACAATGTCAATTTTAAATCAATTCAGTTTAGCAGGTAAGGTCGCTATCGTCACAGGTTCATCAACCGGTTTAGGTCAAGGCATGGCGATAGGATTAGCTGAAGCAGGTGCCCATGTTGTAGGGATTGACTATGTTGAATCCTCAGAAACAAAAAAACTTGTGGAAGATAGGGGACGACAATTTCTTGGTGTCATCGCCAATCTCATCACGATTAACAAAGCGGGATTAGAACAAATCGTTTCTGATGCTGTCAATCATTTTGGCCACGTGGATATTTTGATTAATAACGCAGGAATAATTCGTAGAGAAGATTCGCTACAGTTCTCAGAACAAAATTGGGATGATGTTATGGCAATCAATGCAAAAACGGTTTTCTTTTTCAGTCAAGTTGCAGCCAATCAATTTATCAAGCAAGGTCGTGGAGGTAAGATCATCAATATCGCCTCCATGTTATCCTATCAAGGTGGCATTCGTGTCCCTTCATATACGGCAAGCAAATCTGCTGTTAAGGGTATCACGATGACGATGGCCAATGAATGGGCGAAATATAACATCAACGTCAATGCGATTGCACCTGGTTACATGGCTACAAATAATACGAAAGCCCTACGCGATGACGAAAAACGATCCGGAGAAATTTTAGAAAGAATTCCTGCAGGACGTTGGGGGACACCTCAAGATGTTGCCGGTGCTGCAGTATTCCTCGCATCAGATAATGCCAATTACATTCATGGATTCACCCTCGCGGTCGATGGTGGATGGTTAGGACGTTAACACACAAAACGTCATCATCGGATGGCGTTTTTATTTCGCTTGCGTGACTAAAGATCATATTTTATGATACAATCTACATGAGGTAGAATAAGATGAACCCAACCAGAAGAGATTTTCGCATTGAACTGATGAATCAACTGTATCAATATGACTTATATCAAACGGAACAGATGCCTTTTATTCCGAGTTTTGAACGTGAAGATGCTGCAAAAACATATGATGAGATCATCCAAGCCATCCATGAGATTGATGACATCATTACCAAGCACCTGTTTGATTATAGTCTCTATCGTCTTAACTTTGTTGATCGCGCCATCATCCGTTTAGCGACCTATGAACTATTAAAAACAACCACAGACAAAAAAATTATCATCAACGAAGCTGTTGAACTCACGAAAATATACAGCAATTTAGATGATGAAAAACAACATAAATTTACCAATCGTCTTTTAGATAATATCGCAAAAACCATCAAAGGATGATCGCTTTGGAAAATCAAGTTAACGGTTCAAATCGTCAGTATTTGACGGTCTCTGCACTGACCAAATACATCAAAGCTAAACTTGAAGGTGACCGCCACCTTCTTTCCATTTACATCAAAGGTGAAATCTCGAACTTTAAGCGTCATTCACGAGGTCATCTCTATTTCACCTTGAAGGACGAAGAAGCTCAACTCTCCGCCATCATGTTCAATCGCGATGCTGAAAGGTTAAGCTTTTCTCCCAAAGAAGGAGATCATGTTCTCATCCAAGGCCGTATCTCATTATATGAGCCCTCAGGAACGTATTCCATTCAGGTTTCTCAGATGACGTTGGATGGTATCGGTGAACTCTATTTAAAGTATGAAGCACTCAAAAAAGATTTAGAGGAAAAAGGCTATTTTCGAATGGAAAGAAAGCGTCCCATTCCACCTTTTCCAAAAGTCATCGGGGTGATCACCTCACCAACAGGGGCTGTCATTCAAGATATCATCAACACGGTGATGCGCCGCTATCCACTCGCTGAGGTCCATCTTTATCCCGCATTGGTCCAAGGGATAGGAAGTGCTGAGAGTGTGCGCCAACAAATTCTTTATGCCAACACTCTAAAAACAGCAGATATTTTAATCGTTGGACGTGGCGGTGGCTCGATTGAAGATTTATGGAGCTTTAATGAAATGCCTGTGATTGATGCGATTTACACATCATCGATTCCGATTATCACCGCGATCGGTCATGAAACAGACTTTACACTCTCTGATTTCGTATCCGATTTAAGAGCACCGACCCCAACAGCTGCTGCTGAACTTGCAACACCGAATATGATCGATCTAAAACAAAGAATTTCCGATAATCTCGACCAGATGACCTATCGCCTGATGCAACTCTTTGAGGTAAGAAAAACAGAATTGATCTATCTCGATCAACGTCTTGAACGTTTCGCACCACAAGAAAAACTGAAAGTGCTGCATGAACAATTACAGCGTTCACATAACGAGCTGAAACGAAACATCATCTACATCCTTGAGATGAAGCGTGTTGCAGTCAATCGTTTTAAGGATGGAATGAAGAGTCCATTGGAACGTCTAATCACCTATCAAAACACACAAAATCAATTGAATATCCGTCTAAAACATGCCATTCAAGGTGTTTTAGAAAAGAAGATCAATCGGTTTGAACTCAACCGTGCTAAACTTGAAACACTTAATCCATTATCGGTCATGGACAAAGGATTTGCATTGATAACCAAAGATTCACGGGTCATCACTACGCTTAATGACCTAAATGTCCATGATGATGTCGAACTAAGACTTAAAGATGGACTGGCACATGCGAAAATTACATCCAAAAAGGAGATTTAAATCATGGAAAAGAAATCATTTGAACAACTCTTAAAAGATCTTGAAGCGGTTGTCAAAGACTTAGAAAACAAAGACATACCACTCGATGAAGCTGTCAAGAAATATCAACTCGGTTTAGAACTCTCAAAAGCTTGTTATCAGATGCTTGAAGAAGCAGAAAAACTGGTTGTGAAGGAAATCAAGTAACCATGAATTTAAATGACATCAAGGACTCTCAGTTTTTAAAAAACTTAACCGTTAAAGAGATGCATCAACTTGCGGATGACATTCGCGTTTTTTTGATTGATACCATTTCGAAGACTGGTGGTCACTTGAGTTCTAATCTGGGAACTGTTGAATTGATGATTGCCCTTCATTATGTTTTTAACAGTCCAGAAGATACCCTGATCTTTGATGTTGGCCATCAAACATACACCCATAAGATTTTGACGGGTCGAGCGCATTTATTTGATACACTTCGTCAAACCCATGGTTTATCGGGTTATATCAACTACCGCGAATCAATCCATGATCACTGGGAATCAGGTCATGCAGGAACCGCTTTATCTGCGCTTCATGGTGCACTCATCGCCAATCGCTTACAGGATAGAGAAGGTGATGTGATTGCGGTTATTGGCGATGCCTCCATCACCAACGGTATGGCATTTGAAGGACTCAATTTGGTGGGTAATGATACCTCACTCAAAGGGATTATCATCTTGAATGATAACGAAATGAGCATTTCAAAAAGTGTAGGATCAATCTCGAAAGCACTGACGAAATTTCGTTCGATGAAGGTTTTCATGAAGTGGAAAAAAATATGGTCTAAAGTTCTACCCGGTTTTATGATGCGCTTTTTAAGTCGTATCAAACGCGGTCTACGCGGTTTTTTACAGCGACAAAATATTTTTGAAGATTTAGGATACATGTATATTGGACCGATCGATGGTCATGATATCAAAAGT
>DIKN01000103.1:0-3074 GCA_002424575.1 Acholeplasmataceae bacterium UBA5617
GCTATCTTTGCAGATGTGGGGGTCTCGATCATAGCGGTTGCGAATGCGATGAGAATTTTTAAATTGGGTAAGAAGAAATAAGGGCCACGCCCTTTTTTCATCGAATGACAGCACGCTATCATGTATAATGAAAGCGAGGTGTGATGATGGACGTTAAACTCGATCAAATCAAAGGCATAGGACCTTCGACGCTCCGCATCTTAAGAAATAACGGCATCTGGTCAGCATATGACCTTGTTTTACGCATACCCAAAGGTTATGAAGATTTTTCCATCATGACACTCCACGATGCAAAACATAAAGAAGTCATCACAGTACTCGGCAAAATCATGACACCCCTCCAATTGATTCGTGGTGGGAAGGTTGAAAGGATTGTCTTTAAAGCAGAGGTTTTGAGTGAAACCATTGATATCGTCGTGTTTGGGCGAAGTTATTTGTTGAAGCAACTCAATCTTCATGATGTCATTCAAATCAAAGGCATCTACGATTTGTATCGAAATCAAATCAACGCATCATCTGTTGTAAAAGCAGAAAAAAGAGTTGAAATAAAACCTGCTTATGGCATTGAAGGTTTATACGATAAATCCATCATGAACCTTGTTGAAACCATTCGCAATGAAAAACTGGTCACCATCTATGAGAACATTCCGCAAGTTTATGTGGATAAATATCGTTTGATGTCACGTCAAGATGCTTATTTTAATTTGCATCTACCCAAAGATATGAACACCATCTATCAAGCTAAAAGACGCATGAAATATGAAGAAGCTTTTTTCCTACAACTCAAATTGATGGCCAATCAAAGGAAAGGTGAAAAACGTCTTCCCAAAAATTATGATCTTCATGCAGTTAAGCATATCATTGAAATGCTCCCCTACGAACTGACCCAAGATCAAAAGGAAGCAGTGAATGATATTTTCCGCGATTTTAAGAAAGATCATAGCACATATCGTCTCATTCAAGGCGATGTTGGTTCAGGAAAAACAGTTGTTGCATTGCTTGCTGCATATGCCATGGTAACAGCAAAAGAGCAGGTGTCCATCATGGCACCGACAGAGCTTCTTGCAACCCAACACTTTCAACTTTTTTCATCGATATTAAAAGACGTTAAAATCGCCTTATTAACCTCTAAAACTAAAAATAAAGAAGAACTCAAAGAAGCCATAAAGCACCATGAGTATGACATCATCATTGGCACGCATGCCATGATTGAATCCGATGTTCTCTTTCATCACTTAGGACTGATCATCATTGATGAACAGCACAAATTTGGTGTTCAAACTCGCGAACAACTCATTCAAAAAGCACATACGAAAGATATTCTTTATCTGACAGCAACACCAATCCCTAGGACGCTTGCACTCCTCGCATTTGGTGAATCACATGTTTCATGGATTAAGGAAAAACCGAAGGAAAGAAAAGCTATTGAAACACGTTATATCACGCGCGATCATGTTCAAGAGGTCTATGATAAAATGCACGCAGCACTTCTCAAAAAAGAGCATTGTATGGTGATCGTTCCAGCCATTGATTCAGAATTAATTGAAGATAATATCGAAAAAATGGAGCAAGAATTAAAACGTGAGTTTCATGTGGAGTTGTTTACGCTTCACGGTAAGAAAACTCATTTAGAACAGGAAGATGCCATGAGAAGTTTTTTAACTACACCCGGTTCTATCTTGTTATCAACAACCATGGTTGAGGTTGGCATCGATATTCCCACAGCAACCGTCATGACCATTTTTCATGCAGAACGCTTTGGTCTTGCTCAACTGCATCAACTTCGTGGGCGTGTAGGACGAGGTCAACTTCCGAGTTTTTGTTATCTCATCTCTGAAAAAGAAGATATCGAACGCCTTCATGTTTTATCGAAAACAAACGATGGCTTTAAATTATCCGAGTATGATTTAAAGATGCGAGGTCCAGGGGATTTCTTAGGTGTTGAGCAGAGCGGTTATTTTCAGTTTAAGTTTTTAAACATCATCGATGATCAGGCTATTTTACTTGAAGCACAAAAAAATGTCATGGAACTGATAGCAAGACCCGATTTTTATACTAACCCTCAGTTTAAATATTTGGTGAAGTCCATCACACCAACGATGATGATATGATATAATGATTACACGAAAGTAGGGATAATATGATTCGTCTTGCAATTGATGGCATGGGTGGCGATTACGCTCCAGAACCTATTGTCAAAGGCACACTGATGGCTTTAGAAAAATTCGATAACATTGAGATTACACTGTTCGGTGATGAAACCAAAATGGCACCTTTCTTAAGATCTCACCCTCGACTTCATGTGATCCACACCCCACACTTTTTACCGATGGGCGAAAAAGATCCGATTCATCAATATAGAACAAACAAAGAGCATTCGATGTTTATGGCCATGCAACATGTCAAAGACGGAAAAGCGGATGCTATTGTTTCCGCTGGACCCACACAGGCACTCGTTGTGGGGGGACACTTCATCATCCGAAAGATGCCTCAAATGAAAAGAGTTGCGATTGCACCCATTATTCCATCGATTGATGGAAAAGGACGTATCCTTTTAGACAGTGGAGCAAACGTCGATTTCAAACCAGAGCACCTTCTCGATTTTGCCATTTACGCATCCATCATGGCAGAAAAAGTGATGAAGCATGAAAAACCTCAAGTTGCCTTGATTAATATTGGTACAGAAGATAGCAAAGGACGCGAATTTGACAAAGAAACATTTGCACTCCTTAAAGCATCACCAGACATCAATTTTTATGGTAATCTTGAACCCAAAGAAATATTAACGACAAACGCAGATGTTTTACTCTCAGATGGTTTTACAGCGAATATCGTGATGAAAACCATGGAAGGTACAGCCAAAGGTATGGGTGCAATACTCAAACGTGAAATCAAGTCTTCTATCTTTGCAACCATTGGAGCTCTCTTTATGCGTGGCGCACTCAAGCGTTATAAAAAATCATTGGATGCTTCTGAGATTGGTGGCGCTTTACTGATGGGATTTCAAAATGTTGTCATCAAAGCTCAAGGTGCATCTAAAGAATATGGTTTCTTCAATGGAATCCGTCAAGCCA
>DIKN01000103.1:3121-3751 GCA_002424575.1 Acholeplasmataceae bacterium UBA5617
AAGCATGAAAGCATTGCTTACCATGCTTAATCTTCCCTATAAAGATGAATCGCTCTATGAGATCGCATTGACACATGCATCTTATGCCAATGAAAATCAATCAGAAAAAAACGAAAAACTCGAATTTTTAGGAGATTCTGTTATTGGCTTGCTGATGAGTGATTATCTTTATCGTGAAGATTTAGCCGATGAAGGAACGATGACCAAGCGACGTGCACAAGCGGTGTGCGAAGAAGCTTTAGTCAAGTATGCATCCACCATTCAATTAAAAGATCATTTACGTTTAGGAAAAGGTGAACTTGCCAAAGGCGCCAATGATGCCATGATTGCAGATGCTTTTGAAGCCCTTTTTGGTGCTGTCTATCTTGATTTAGGTTTTTCCTACGTTAAAAAACTATTTAATAAACTGATTGTTCCTAATCTCAACATGGTTTGGAATATCAAAGACTATAAGTCTACACTCCAAGAATATATTCAAGCGGGTGATAAGCGTGCCATCAGCTATCATATCATCAAAGAAACAGGACCATCTCACGACAAAGAATTTGAAGCGGTGGTCCGTTTAGATAACGTCATCACCTTAGGGGTTGGCATCGGAAAAACCAAAAAAGAAGCAGAACAGCATGCAGC
>DIKN01000103.1:3835-8190 GCA_002424575.1 Acholeplasmataceae bacterium UBA5617
ATGGCAGAAATGTCCGTGCTCATTGCACTTTTTTCAATCTACAAAAAAAGAAGAACATTTACCATCGCATCCATCGCTCGACGCGTTGATCTTTCCTCTGATGAAATCGGTAATGCCGTTGAAGCGTTAATCAATAAAGGATTTGTTACGATTCAACTCGAAGACAAAGATGGAAAAGAACGCGAAATCTTTAATCTGGATCAAGCCCTATCAGCGGTTGAAGAACTGTTTAAAAACGATGAAAAAGATCGTCAAAGAGAACAACACGAAAACGACATCACGACGATCATTCGTCTGTTTGAACAAGGATTGGGTCGCCCACTTTACCCTTATGAATTTGAATCGATTCGTCGTTGGTTTGAAGAAAGACTATTTACCTCAGTGCAGATCAAAAAAGCAATTGCTGATGCGGGAGAACGCGTCAGTATCAAATTGGTTGAACGGATGTTGAACCAAGCGGATATGAAACATGTCGAAATTGATCGTGAATTAGAAGAAGCCTTAGATCAAATCTATAAGAACATCAAATGAAAAAGGCAGACATCATTTCTAAAACGCTCAATCAAATGTTTCCACATGCTAAGGTTGAACTTCGGTATGCTAACACATTTGAGCTTTTGGTTGCAGTTGTTTTATCCGCACAAACCACAGATATCGCAGTTAATCGTGTCACACCTGAACTTTTTCAAAAGTATCCGACCCCATATGATCTTAAACAAGCATCATTGACTGCTGTGGAAAACATGATTCGATCGATTGGACTCTACCGACATAAAGCGAAGCATATCGTCGAACTTGCTCGAGTGATTGATGAAGTATATGGTGGTGTAGTTCCACAAGAGCGCGAAAAACTTGAACGATTACCCGGTGTAGGTCGAAAGACCACCAACGTTGTTTTAAGTAATGCTTTTCAAATTCCAGCGTTTGCGGTGGATACCCATGTTGCACGCATATCGGTGCGACTAGGTTTAGCGCATGAAAGCGACTCCGTTTTAGAGATTGAGCACCAGCTTATGAAACATTTTCCAGAGTCTGAATGGTTGAGACTCCATCATCAAATGATCTTTTTTGGACGATATCATTGCCTTGCTAAACAACCCAAATGCTATAAATGTCCTCTCTTCGATCAGTGTGTCAGTGATATCAAATGGACCTATCAAAAAGCCGACTAGGCTTTTTTCTTTTAACAATCATAGATTGATAAATGGCTTCATGATACTCTTTTCACAACAAGTCGATGAACAGAAGGAGTATAGAATGAACATCATACAGTTGAAAAGACAACTCAAAAAAAGAAAAGAAAACAAGCATTATGAGATTAAGCCTATTGGATCAGCAATTAGGATCAAACGTAAAGAACTCAAGATGACACTTGAGGAGGGGGCAGAGGGGATTTGTAGCGTTTCCTATTTATCCAAATTGGAGACCAATCAGATTGATCCCAATATCGATTTTGTTGAACGGTTGGTTGAGCGATTTGATTTAAAAGAAAAAATTGCATACAATCAAGAACAATATGAGAAAGATTTGATCACGCTCACCGATTGGATGATTCACCTCACTCAACCCGACATGAGCATTCTTGAACACTATGAAGATCGAAAAGATCATCAAGCGTATCTGATTTATCTTGTCATCTATGCACTGCTCAAGCAAAAAGATGAGATGCACGATTTTATCCGATCCATGCATGCATTTATCCCTCATTTAAGACAAGAAGAACTCACGCTTTTTTTACTGTGTGTCAGTCAATGGCTTCTCCAAAATGATCGTTATTTAGATGCTTATCATGTCGTTCTCGAAATACCTCATCAACACGAATCTTTTTATGATCACTATCTTTTAACACTGAGGATGCGTCTCATGATTGCTTTTGAGATGCATCACGATGTTGATCTTCATCAGTTTTATCATCATTACATCCAAGAAGTCAATCACCAAGGTTACTATCATCTCGCCAAAGAAATGAGACAAAAACAGCTGATTTATCTGGCACACACGTTATCTCCTGATGAGATCAAGCACTTGCAACAAACCTCAGATCGCTATTTAGAACTCGGTGAACGACCTTTGGCATTAAGTTATTTTATGCATCAAAAAAACGAAGATGTGATTCATTTAGCGCATAAACAAACACACTATCAAGGATGGATTTTCATTTACTTGGTCAGTTTGTATCGATTAGGCCACACCGATGAGATCAATGCTTTTTTAGAGAAACAAACGTTATCCCATTATTCCCCATCTGAACAGATGCTCATGAAATGGATGCATGCAAGACTTCATCATGATTCTCAACATCTTCTCCATATGATTAGAAACCATTTCACACCCGATCATGTGGTCATTGATCATCCTACAATCATCCCCTATATCATGATGGATGCAGCCAAAACGTTGGCTCAATCACAGTTTTATAAAGAAGCATATCATCTTCTTATGCATCATCATTACCGAGCACAAGGCATATAACAATCCATGACTTTACCCTAAGATGAAGACCAAAACTTCATCTTTTTGTTTCTTTATCCTCAAAAATATGTATTTCGCCCGATTAAATTGACTATTTATAGTTTTTACTATAAAATGACTTTGGCTAAGAAGGAGGGAACAACCATGCGAATGATTAAATTATTCAGCTTAGCTAAGGGCTTTTTTGTACTCTTCATTGTCGCTGCATTCTTAACAGCCTTTCATCAATGGACCTACTCAAACGTTCCCTTATTTACGCAGTATTTGATGAAGACACTTCTTGCTGTTCCGGGCATTGCCCCAGGCAACGTGTCAGTTGGAGAGGTTAATCTACCTCGATTTTTAATCGCCTTTTTTGAACAGGGCGATGAAGTAATGGGCATTGTCATCAGAATCGCGGCATCTCTGATGGTGTTACAAGCATTTCGGTTTTCGCTTCGCTTTTTTGAAATGTGGATTAAAGGTTCACTTCAAGAACGTTTAGCTGAAAAGACACGTGTGAGACTCTATGGGCATATTCAAGACTTAAATTATGCCTTTCATAATAAGAGTGACTCCGGTGATCTCATTCAGCGCTGCACCACCGATATTGAAACAACCACAGGTTTTCTGACAGGACGTATGCTCGATGTTGTTCATTTGGTATCAACATTGTTCTTCGGTGCTTACCAACTGATTTACATCAATTCGACGATGGTCTGGATTTCTCTTGCTGTCGTACCGTTTGTAGCTGTCTCTTCAACAGTCTACTTTATCAAAATCGAAAAGATTTTCGAAAACATCGAAAAAACTGAATCGAACATGATGACGGTCGTTCAAGAGAATTTATCGGGAGCTCGTGTTGTACGAGCATTCGCCAACGAAGTCTTTGAAATCGAAAAGATGGAAACGAAGAACAGTGAATACAGAGATGCACTTAAACGTGCCAATAAAATTGTTGCCATCTATTGGGGCATCATGGATTTCATCGGTATCAGCCAATATTTAGTCATCATTGCCATCGGTGTTTATGGTGTACAAAATGGTACCATGGACGCATCAGGTATTGTCGCATCGCTCGCACTCGTGGGGATGTTGATTTGGCCTGTTCGTGGACTCGGTCGTATCATTAACGATTTCACCAAAGCGCTTGTTGCATCCGATCGTATCAATGAAATTCTCGATAAGCCCAGTGAATACGAACAAGATGGTACACTTGAACCTGAAATTAAAGGAAACATTACATTTAAAGACGTATCGTTTAAGTTTGACGATACAGAAGAACATTTATTGAAAAAAGTCAATTTTGATATCAAAGCGGGACAAACCGTGGCGATTATCGGTCGTACAGGCAGTGGGAAATCAACGATTATCAACTTGCTATTAAGAATGTATGACTATCAAGAGGGTGACATCTTCATCGATGGTATTTCACTCAAGGACTTAAAGAAAAAACATATTCGTGGCCAAATCGGTGTGGTCCTACAGGATCCATTCCTTTACTCGAAAACAGTATTTGAAAACATTGCGATTGCGCATAAAAACGCTGAAAAAGAGCGTGTCTTTCATGCTGCCCAAACTGCAGCTCTTGAAAAAGACATTAAAACGTTTAAGCAAGGTTACGATACACTGGTTGGTGAAAAAGGAACCACGCTTTCAGGTGGGCAGAAACAACGTGTTGCGATTGCTCGTGTACTCGTTGCCGATAAACCCATTCTGATTTTTGATGATGCACTTTCTGCAGTGGATACGAAGACCGATATGATGATCCGTGAAGCGCTTATGAACAAAAACTATCAGCATACTACCATCATCATCACCCATCGTATCACAACCGCTAAAGAAGCCGATCAGATTATCGTTTTAGAACAAGGACGTATTTCTCAAATTGGCACACACGAAAC
>DIKN01000054.1:0-2372 GCA_002424575.1 Acholeplasmataceae bacterium UBA5617
TGTGTTCATCATAACCCAGAAGATGTCCAAAAGCCTCTCCAGGTATATATGCCTTAATCAATTTTCTTAAGACATAATCGCTTAAGAGTTGATGGACCATGGTTTTTATTTCTCCACCGCGACCCGTGCTCCCATAGCCATGAATGACTTTGATGATACGATCTTTCTCATATCGTATGATGTTGATCAGTCGGTCTCTTGCCAAAAGAACAGAGGGCATGTCTTGTTTAATGTTATAGGACTTCATTTGAGTCGAGCAGCGTTTTTACTCACAGATACATCGGGAATACTTGAAACCAGTTTAGAAAAACGAGTAAAACCGAGTTCTTGATAATTAAATGTTGGATGTTTTTTCTCGAGTTCTTGTTTGATCTTTGTTAACATCATTTCTTTACTTTTATTGATGCGAATAATGTCAACTATTTCTTGCATGATTTGATCTTTTTCAATGGTTGATTTCAAAGATACATATGTCGTTGTTTTTTCTTGACTCATACCGATGCCTGATATCGTCGATACTAAATTTGAAAGGGTTTTGTGCCCATATTTACGCGGGTCAAAATCTGAGAATCGATTAACTAAGATATCACCTAAACGAGAGAGTTGAATGCGATTATCGATCCCATTCTCTATGATGAGACTTTTAATGGTATGTTCAATATTTTCTTTGTCAGCTTCAACGATTTTAGGTGCAATCTCTTCTTCTTCATCATCTTCATCGAGATATTCAAAATATTTAAATTCATTGCATGCTGAACGAAAAGCTTGAGTCGTCGTTTTGATGCTTCCAATACCGATGACATGCATACCACCTTCTCTTAATTTGACTGCAAGCGGTGTGAAGTCTGAGTCTGAGGTGACCAGAAAAAAAGCATTTACTTTCTCCTGATACATCATCTCTTGAGCATCCAATGCCATCGCCATGTCAGCTGCATTTTTACCGATGGCAACATTGTATTGATGAACAGGTTTTATCGCGTTATCCTGAGCAGTCTTATGCCATTCTTTCGAAAGGTTGTTAACGTCACCATAGAAACGAGCGATGACGATTTTCCCATATTTTGCGATTTCGTTCATGACGGATTTGATGTATTTGGGTGATACATTTTCTGAGTCAATCATCAACGCAATTTTATATTCTGTTTTTTCCATAAATCCTCCTTGAGTGCGAGTTTAATACCTTTATTATACCTTAAAATGATGTGTTATTATATAAAAAGCGAAAGCTGATTAGCGTTCGCTTTCATAATGTTGACCTTTTCGAATGACCTTTCGTTGTTCGATGCCTTGAATATGTTCTTGTCGAGTTATGGTATTTGTCTTTTTAAGATCTTTAAGCGCATCATAGAGTTTTCTGACATCGATGGACTTCATGCGAAACGAGTCCTTGCGATGCTTGCCTATTTGCTTCATCAAGGACAGTGGATAAATGACAGGGATATGCTCCGTTTTGACGCGCAATGTTGCACGTCCAGTGAAAACGATGTAGGAATATATCGGAGATTTCATTGGCATGACTTGTTTGAGAGACTGTAGATGCCCTTGATTCTGTTTAATTGGATTATAGAATGTATGTTTGACTTTCCCAAAAGAAAGCACCTGAGTCCATTCTTTATCATTTTCTTTGCCATAGATCATGCCACCATAATTCTTCGTTTCAATAACATGGACACCATGAGCATTGATTAAAACATGATCGATCTGTACCGATTTGGCACCATCATAAAACATAAGATCATGGATAATGAATGTATCTTTTTTGGGTCGATTTTTACCCATAAAAAATCTGACAACCCATTCACCAATCATCCCCTTACCGATTGGTGTTTTGAAAAATACAACGACGAGCAGCATAAAGACAATACCGATGATATATTTTTCCATCAGATCACCTCTTTTTATCATCAATATACCATATCTTTCATTTAAAAATTCTTTCAAATATCTTTTATTTTAGCATTTCTATGCATTGATAAAGAAAAAACATTCCTTAGGCGGAATGTTGAATTCTCGATGGAGGCCTCAAACGGATTTGAACCGATGATCAGGCAGTTGCAGTGCCTTGCCTTACCACTTGGCTATGAGGCCATCACATGCTATCTCATTATATCGTTGAACAGGCCCAAATGTCAATAACAATTCTTAGGTTTTTTTTAAGTGCTCAAGCCATAGTTTAAGCGAACTTGATAGTAGTTGATATGTCTCTTCATATCGTCCACTATAATAAGGATCTGGAACTTCTTCGCCTTGTGTTAATGGGTCAATATCTCTTAAGAGATATACTTTGTGACGATGAACACCCGCTTTGTTGATTAGGGTTCTTACATTATGGTGATCCATGCCAATAATATAATCAAAATGTAGAAAGTCTA
>DIKN01000054.1:2567-3010 GCA_002424575.1 Acholeplasmataceae bacterium UBA5617
ACTTCACCTACCCCTTATATTTTATCATAAAATGGTGAATCGTGTGAAATTAGCACTTATTTATTGACAGTGCTAATATGATGTTTTATAATGATATTGGCAATCATGTGTATCGACTGCCAAAGGAGGAGCATCATGAACTTTACACAAATGGATGACTATTCAAAAGACCCAAAAGTATTGGAGAAATTTGGACGAAATATCGTTGAGGCTGTCAAGCAAGGCAAAATTGACCCCGTCATTGGTCGCGAAGAAGAAATTCGTCGTGTGATCAAAATTTTATCGCGGAAAACAAAAAATAATCCGGTTCTTATCGGTGAACCTGGTGTAGGTAAAACAGCGATTGTTGAAGGTCTTGCACGCCGCATTGTCGATAAAGACGTTCCACTGGGGTTACAAAACAAAACGATCTATGAACTCGATTTAGCTGCTCTTGTCGCTGG
>DIKN01000066.1:0-1510 GCA_002424575.1 Acholeplasmataceae bacterium UBA5617
CACGACACAACTTACGATATTCAACAAGAGATAACTCTTTGCGATTGACACCTTTTTTTGTCAGTGCTGTTTCAATGGGAAGGCCATGCGTATCCCAACCTGGAATGTAGGGGACATAGCGACCCTTCATGGTTTGATAGCGCAAAACAAAATCTTTTAAGATTTTATTGAGTGCATGACCAATATGAATATCCCCATTGGCATAAGGAGGTCCATCGTGTAAGATGAAGGGTTCTTGATCTTTATTTTTTTGTAATACTTTTTCATAGAGTTTCATTGTTTTCCATTTTGCTTGAAACTCGGGTTCTCTCATGCCTAAATTACCTCGCATTTGAAACTCGGTTTTAGGCATCAGTAACGTGTCTTTGTAATCCATGTCAACCACTCCTTTAAGATAAAATAAAACGCCCTTATTGCTAAGGACGAAACATACATTCCGCGGTACCACCTTAGTTCTGAGTAATCTCAGCCCTTCATTGATCAAATTGCTCAAAGGTGATACTCCCTCTTGAGATGCTATCGGGCTTCCACCATCCCCAATTCGCTTGATGCTTCAAAAGTTTGCGTGTCCTTCTCTTCGCAAGATTCAATTCTTATTCAACAATCTCTTTTAAGAAGTCTTCCACTGTGCCATCGTCATAGACGTGTTTATCAGCAAACATAAAGACTTTTTCTTGTACATTAACAATTTCACCAGAAACTGCGTAAACGACACCTGAGAAAAAAGCGATAGCTTTATTGGCTTGATCGATATCAAGTGGCTCAAAATTGATGATCAATGGATGACCTTCAAGCAGTTGATCCGCTAAATGTGTCAGATAACCATCTTCATCCGATCTGAGTTTTTCAAACACGATCTTTTCTGATGTCGGTACTACCTTTTCTTCAACCACACGTTCTTTCTTTTTTTTGCTGACAGAAAACAGTCCCATGGGTCCTCCTAATCGATCAATTCAAGAAATTTCCTACCAATGCGTAGATGCGTGGTGTGATGTTTGATCGCGAGTTCATAATCATCGGTCATGCCCATTGAGCGATAGGGAAGATGGTAGAATGTTGCAAGCTGATCCACGATATGGAAAGCTTCTTCTGTTTTCTTTTCATCTTGGTCTTTACCCATGGTCATTAAACCGATTATCTTTATTTTATCATATTTTTTAATTTCTAAAAGAAATTGGTCTAAATTATCGATCAAGATCCCACTTTTTTGATCTTCCTCAGTTGCATTCACTTGAATGAAACAGGGCAATGGTTCTTTTCGATATTTTTGAATAAACTCTGCCAGTGATTGTCGATCTAACGTATGAAGTACATCAATACGATTGATCATATCTTTAACCTTGTTAGTTTGAAGATGACCGATGAAATGCCATGTGATGGATAAGTCTTGGAGTTCTTCCATCTTTTTAAGCATGTCTTGAACACGGTTTTCTCCAAAATCGTGAACGCCTTTTTGATAAAGTTTTCTGATCTGTGCAGGATTAAAATATTTGGATGCACAGATGACTTT
>DIKN01000066.1:1567-1915 GCA_002424575.1 Acholeplasmataceae bacterium UBA5617
CCATTTTCTTTGGCGGCTTGTGGCGTTCCATACTTGATCAAGTCATCAAAGGCAAGGGTTTCAGCTTTGATAAATCCACGTTCGAAATCCGAGTGAATAATACCTGCACATTGTGGTGCTTTCATACCTTCTTTGTAAGTCCATGCTCTCACTTCGGGTTCTCCAGCTGTGAAATACGTCTTAAGACCTAAGAGTTTATACGACTTTTCAATGACCTCGTTCAGTCCTGATTTTTTTAAACCATATGCTTCTAAGAAATGGAGTTGTTCTTCAGGCTCTAAAGATGCGATTTCCATTTCAACTTGTGCAGAGATAAGAACAACTTCTGTTCCCTCTTGTTCAGCAAAT
>DIKN01000066.1:2085-11300 GCA_002424575.1 Acholeplasmataceae bacterium UBA5617
ATCGTATTCTTCTTGAGCTTCCTTGACTTTAGCTTTCGCCTTTTTCTCAAGTCTTGTTATCCGTTTATCAAGCTGTTCAAGATCCGCTAAACTGAGTTCAATTTGAACGGTTTCAATATCTCTTAGTGGGTCAATAGATCCTTCGACATGTGTGATGTTGTTATCATCAAAACAGCGCACAACCTGACAAATAGCATCCACTTCACGAATGTGTGACAAAAATTGATTGCCTAATCCTTCTCCTTTGGATGCTCCACGGACAAGACCTGCAATATCGATGAATTCATAAGCGGTTGGGACAACACGCTTTGGTTTATAGATTTTTTCAAGCACATCTAAACGAGGGTCTTGCACATAAACAATACCCACATTCGGATCGATGGTTGCAAATGGATAATTGGCAGCCAAAGCTTCCGCTTTTGTGATGGCGTTGAAGAGGGTTGATTTACCCACGTTGGGTAATCCAACAATACCTGCTTTTAACATAATAAACGTCCTTCCAATAAAAAAGGCGCGAGGCCTTTTTAAAATTTACCTTTTTTGATGAGCCAAGATGGAATGTTCCGTTTTTTACCTTCAGTGGGTTGATTGGAAACTTCTTCATCTTCATAACTCTGATTTCTTAAACCCGAACGCGTCAGTTTCATCTGTTCGTCTGAATTCTTGTTAAAGATTTCTGATGCTAAATTTTCAATGGTAGAATCTTTAGCCTTAAGTTCGTAACCTGTAGCAATCACAGTTACAATCATTTCATCATCTAAATCCTGATTAACTGTTGTGCCATAAATGATGTTTAAATCGCGATCGGTTGCATTTCGAATTTCTGATAAAGCTTGTTCAGTTTCAAAAAGTGTAATGTTCGTTCCCGATGTGATGTTAACAATTGCATCGGTTGCGCCATCGATGGACACTTCAAGTAACTTGGAATGTATGGCTTTTCGTGCAGCCTCAATCGCACGGTTTTCGCCTGATGCAATTCCAATACCCATCAGTGCAGTGCCCTTATTTTCCATCACAGTTCTAACGTCTGCAAAGTCGACGTTAATCAATCCTGGAATAGCAATGATTTCTGCAATCCCCTGAACACCTTGACGAAGAACGTTATCCGATTCACGGAATGCATCCAAAAGTTGTGTCGTGGGGCCTGAAATGGCGAGGAGTCTTTCATTAGGGATAACAATCAATGTATCCACATGGGGTTTTAATTCTTCAAGCCCATAGATAGCAGCTTGCATGCGTGCAGGACCTTCAAAGGAGAATGGCTTTGTCACAATCCCAATGGTCAAGCAACCCATTTCTTTCGCTTTTTTAGCAATAATCGGTGCTGCACCCGTTCCGGTTCCACCACCCATACCAGCCGTGATAAAAACCATGTCCGCGTTGCGGAGCACTTCTTCAATTTCTTCAATGGATTCTTCAGCCGCTTTTTTACCGACTTCTTTTTTTGCACCAGCACCCAAACCGCGCGTTAGATATTTCCCAAGTTGTACACGCGTTTCTGCTTTGGACACCTTGAGGACTTGGGCATCTGTATTCATCGCGACAAATTCGACGCCTTTAACGTCGTTTTCGATCATGCGATTAATCGCATTACCACCACCGCCACCCACACCAATAACTTTGATGATCGGCTTTTGGTTGAAATTGTCTGATTCGCCAAATACCATAGTATCCCTCCTTGTTGCACTACATCTATTTTACACTAGTTTTTAATGAAATTAAAGGGCAATCATCTCGATTTGAAATAATTCGTTTTCTTCTTCATGTCATCTTTAAAATCGAGAAGTCGATCTTCAAGAATTGCCTGTCTTATTTCTTGCATTAAATGCTTTAGATAAGCCAAATTTTGGTATGTCACTATACGCATACCTAAGATCTCATCACCTTTAAAAAGATGACGAATATAGGAACGTGTATATTTTGAGATTGGCGTTACTAAACCGGGATCAAGTGGTTGAAAATCACGCTCATATGTTTGATTTTTGATAACAATCTTTCCCTGTGTTGTGAGCGCTGTGCCATGTCTTGCGATACGTGTTGGAAGTACACAGTCGAACATATCGATACCGTTGATGACGTTTTCAACGAGATCATCAGGTGCACCAACCCCCATCAAATAACGGGGTTTATCAAAAGGTAAAATAGGGTTTAAAAACTTGGTCATCTCATACATTTCATGTTTGGTTTCCCCCACAGATAATCCACCGATGGAGTATCCTGGAAAATCCATATCCATTAATTTTTTTGCACAAAATTCACGCAATTCTTTGTTCAATCCACCCTGTACAATCCCGAATAATGCTTGATCTGTTGACAGTGTATCTTGACCCCGTTTCGCCCAACGAAGGGTCCGTTCAACCGATTGTTTCATGTATGTATCCGATTCATAAGGAGGTGGACACTCATCAAAACTCATGATGATATCTGCCCCAAGCTGTTGTTGAATCTTGATGGAATCTTCTGGGGACATGAAGAGTGATGAACCATTTTTGTGATGTTTAAAATGGACACCTTCTTCTGTGATTTTACGTATATCGGTCAATGAAAAAACTTGGAAACCACCACTATCCGTTAAGAGCGCACCATCCCACTGCATAAAACCTCGGATGCCACCGTGTGCTTCAACGATGTCTGCACCTGGTTGAAGCCACAAATGGTACGTATTACCTAAAATCAGACCTTCAGAAACCTCATGTATTTCTTCAGGTGTTAGTGTTTTAACAGTTGCTTGTGTGCCCACAGGCATAAAAAAAGGCGTTTCAAAAACTCCATGTGGTGTCGTCAATCGTCCCAATCGTGCTCCGCTTTGCTTACAGACGTGAAGCACTTCAAATTTTATACTCATTTCTCTCATCCTTTACCTTGTAATTATAGCATAATTTTGCTAAAATGATGAAGTATTTCACAAGCTGTACCCTAGGAAACCAGCTTAGTCAATTAAAACAGGGAGATTATTGAATGAAGACATGGACAACGCATGATTTGATTCGGCAGAGTATGATTGCTGCCATTTACGTCGTATTGGTGTATGTATTTAGTTTTGCAAGTTTTGGATTAGTACAATTTCGATTAGCTGAGATTTTGATGATTTTTGTTTTTTTCGACAAAAAAAGCATCGTCGGTTTAACCATCGGATGCTTGATTGCCAACTGGGTTGGTGGTGCATTGGTCGTCGATATTTTTGTGGGATCTTTAGCTACGCTTATCGGTGGTTATCTGATGTGGCAATTTAGGAAGTGGCCTATCTTAGCCTTACTCTTTCCAGTCATCTCAAACGGTATAATTGTCGGGCTCATTTTAACCTATGCTTACGTTCTAGCTCCACTCTATATTTCAATCCCATCGGTGATGTTAGGTGAATTTGCTGTGCTTTATGTTATCGGATTACCCATCTATCTTATTCTGCGGAAAAACAAAGGATTTCTTGAATTTTTCCAATAAAATGATGAAGGCGCACCGCAAGGTACGCCTTTTTGTTATCGCTTAAAGCCTTGAAAAAAGATAGCTATCGTTCCTGGACCAGAGTGTGCACCAATGACTGGACCAACATAACCATAGATGATGTCTTTGATTTTTAATCTTTTCTTCAGCTCTTCACCCACAAACATCGCTTCTTCAATGCAGTCTCCGTGTGAGATGAAAATCGTTTGTTCAAATGATGAATCGATGTATTCTTGTGTCATTTCAATCATTGCTGCTAGAGCATGTTTTCTTCCTCGTATTTTATGAAGGGGTATAAGCTTTCCTTCACTAGACACATGTAAAATCGGTTTGACCTTGAGCAAGGTACCTAAAATATGAGACGTTACTGAAAGACGTCCACCACGCATTAATGTACCCAAATCATCGACAGTGAATAAATGTGTAATCTTTAACTTGATGCTTTCAATATACGCTGTTAATTGATTAATCGATTTTCCATCTTTCTTTCCCAAATATGCATAGTAAACAAGTAAACCAAGACCCATGGATGCTCCCTTGGAATCGATGGTTAAAATCTTTCGATCTGGATATACAGTTTGCAATTCTTTTGCAGCCAAGTGAGCTGAATTATACGTTCCTGATAATGCGGATGAAAAACCAATGTATAAAACATCTTTTCCTTCTCGTAGTATGGGTTCGAACGCTTCCATAAATTGACCGATACCAACCATTGATGTCTTTGCAATTGCTTTTTCTCTTAAGCGTTCATAAAATACTTTAAACGAAATATCGCGTTCATCAGGATAATTAAAGTATGTTTTCCCTTCCATTTCGACGGAAAGTGGTAGAACATGAATCCCCATTTCATTGATTTGTTGTTGGGATAAGTCGCTGCAAGAGTCTGTCATTAAAACATAGTCTGGATGTACTTTTTGTTGCATCTTTCATTCCTCCTCTTAGTGAATGTTTTCACTTATATTATAAAATGACATGTGTCATTTATAACTCTACCGAGAAATAAATGAATCCTACTCGTTATTTTACATCAGTAGAGTTTTAAAAAAAAAGACTCTACCATCAGTAGAATCGCTTTGTTTTTATATAATTAGTGGTATAATATGGCCATGGAATCCAAAAAAATGCATTTTACTGAAAATTTAATACGCCTACGTAAACAACACGGGTTGACGCAGCAAGCCTTGGCTGAACAATTAAATTATAGCGACAAAGCTGTGTCTAAATGGGAAAGAGCTGAAGCTTTACCTGATGTTCAAACGATTGCAGAGATTGCAAATCTTTTCCATTTATCCATCGATGAGTTGATTTTCTACGAGCCTGAAAATATTGAAAAGATTTCTAGACAGCGTGAACAAAAACCTTACCTCATCAAACTCTCATTTTTGATTGTTTCATCTGTTTGGTTACTTGCAATTTTTACGTTTGTCGTTTTATTCCTTGTTTTGACTGATCGTTCATTTGTATGGATTACTTTTGTCGCTGCACTACCTGCATCGATGATTGTTTTCTTAGTCTTTGCCATTCTCTCAAAACGTAAAATTCTCGTTTTATTCTTTGTGGGGTGTCTAACACTATCCATCAGTTTACTATCGTTTTTGATCATTCAGCATCCTTATGATTGGCTTTTATTTCTACTTCCCATCCCAATCGTTTCAGTTGTAGGATTTGCACTCCCCTATCGAAGATAAAGCCCATGACTGGGCTTTTTTTATCGTTTTATGTTGATTTTGCGATGTGCTGTTGCCATGGGGACTTCATTGATTTGATTTTTGCTAATACTTATCCAATGTGGGCTTTTTCCTTTAAGAAGGCGTGCATGATGAATTTCCATATGCCATACTTGATGACTAAAGATATGCTTCTCACGATGATAATGTTCTTCGATGATTAACTCAACGCCTTGTTCCTGTAATAAAGTCTCGAGATGGTGTATACTTTCAACATCGAATTGAGGATATTCATACATACCTTTTAGCAATTCTTCGTCGCGTTTTCTTAAATAATAGTGATCATCATCCTCAATGATCAACGTGACATAATGATGCGATGTAGGCCCATTTAGTTTTGATAAAAAGGGGAGTTCATCCTGTCGATTTTGCTGATAAGCAACGCAATGTTCTTGGATAGGACACATTCCACAGCGGGGATTTTTTGGTTTGCATACGGTTGCTCCAAGTTCCATGATTGCTTGTGTATAAATTTCAGGTGTTGCATCTTCAATCCATGATTGATTGATGTCATTCAATGTATTCCTGTTTTTTTGTTGTCTCATGTCCCGATCATCACCCATGTAACGAGAAATCACACGAATCACATTCCCGTCAAGTGCGCTGTAGGGCTTATTATATGCGATGGACATAATCGCGCCTGCTGTATACTCACCAATTCCAGGTAAAGCTTTGATTTCGTCGTATGTATTTGGAAATCGTCCTTGATAAATATGATCGATTATTTTAGCAGCTTGATGCATGAGACGAAACCGTCGATAATATCCGAGTCCTTCAACAAGTTTCAATAAATGCTCTTCTTCTGCGTGCGCTAAATCACATACAGTAGGATATATAGCGATGAACTTAATGAAATAGGGTATGACGGTTTCGACTTGGGTTTGTTGAAGCATGACTTCACTCACCCAAATGTGATACGGGTTTTTTGTTTCTCGAAAGGGTAACTTTCGATGGTTTTCAAGATACCATGTTTGAAGCAGTTGGATGTTCATTCAATCACCGCTTCACGAACACCACAATGTTCGATGATATCATCAAACCTTGTTAATGCTGACATAACCACCCCATGACAAACCACAATCATTTTTTGATGATGGGTATATTTTTGTAGCGTTTGATACACTCGTTTTTGTAAATCAGGGTATGTTTCCCATGGATATTGACGATTTGGAAAATGGAGTCCATGATGTTTCACGTATTCCTCAAAAGCTTGAGGGATATCAAAATCCAATTTAAACGTCGTATCAGGCATCCATTCATGCAAATCCGTTTCAACGGTTAAAGGAATCTGGGTGATACGTGAAATAATAGCAGCTGTCTGCAAAGCTCTCGTATATGGTGATGATAGAATGAGTGTCGCACCCTGTAATAAAGGATCTTTTGCACGCATTTCTGCCTGTTTCTCACCGCGTTCTGTCAACTTACCTAATTCATAACCCATACCAAGAAAACCACGCATTTGAACTTCATCGTAACGAGGTTCTCCGTGGCGAATCAAAATGACTTTTGTGGACATGTTTATTCACCCTTTCAACCACATTATAGCATAAAACACCCAGGCACTTTGATTTCACATATTCCCCCAATATGCTATAATTTTTTTGGTTAGGAGTGATTCTATGTCACACATGACAACACGTCGATCCATCAGAAAATACGATACACATGTCAAAATATCTCGAGAAGAAATGAACATCATGCTCGAAGAAGCAACTCGCGCACCATCATCGATGAATATGCAACCTTGGCGTTTTATTATCGTGGAGTCTAAAGAAGGAAAAGATAAGTTAAGACCTGTTTTATACGGGAATATGCAACAACTCGATACTTCATCAGCCATGATCTGTATTTTTACTGATCTTAAAAAATTCGATTATGCTGAAAAGATCTTTAACAAAGCGGTTGAACAAGGGTTAATGCCTGAAGATGTGCGTGAAAAACAACTCAGAAATATCGCAAACATGATTCCATCGCTGTCTGAAGATAGCATTGAAAAGGGTGGTCTTATCGATTCAGGTTTGGTTGCGATGCAGCTCATGTTGGTCGCTAAAGAACACGGTTATGACACATGCCCCATCGGAGGATTTAAGCACGATCAAATTGCTCAGGTTTTAGGTATTGATCCTCAACGTTACAAACCTGTTTTCATCCTTTCGATTGGTAAGGCAGCTGAAACAGGCTATCCATCGTTAAGACTCGATATCGATGACATCACCACATGGCTATAAATATGCCATGTTTTTTTACCTTAATTTCCCTTAATGATTGGCATCTATCTCAATTATCGCTATAATAAAACCATAAAATGCATACATTTTACATGATTTTGAAAGGAGATACATATGCTCTACAAAAAAGACTTATCATTTCTACTCCAAGAAGGTCTTGCAACAGGTGCAGATTTCGCTGAAATCTTTCTTGAAGACACCAAATCATCGGTCATTCGTATTACCTCAGGCGAGGTAACCCAAATTGATCGAGGTAATACATTTGGTGCAGGTGTGCGGTTGATCAAAGGAATTGATGAAGTGTACGGTTACACCAATCACGTTTCTGTTGACAATCTACACCAGCTCATCTTAAACTTACGCGCTTCGTTTCAAACAGAATCGATTGTTAAAGTCAAAGCTTTTAAGAAACCACAACCCATTAGATCCACCATTGTAAAACCGATGGATAGTGTTCCTGTTTCCGAAAAAGCGAGCAAGCTTCAACATCTATCTCGCCTGATGAAATCTTATGATTCACGCATTGTTCAAGCGATGTGCCAACTCATTGAAACAGAACAAAAAGTATTAGTGGTCAACTCTTTAGGGACCTATCAAGATGACCTTCGAGCACACACCCGTGTATTTTTAAGCGCTGTTGCTCAGGAAAAAGGAAATATGCAGCAAGCCTATGATGGACCTGGTCGTGCGATGGGTCTCGAGTTCTTAGATCTTCTTGACTTTGATAAACTGGCAACCGAAGTTGCACACAGTGCAATCACCTTATTATCTGCTGAAGATATGGTTCCTCAAGTGATGCCTGTTGTTTTACACAATGGATTTGGTGGTGTCATCTTCCATGAAGCATGTGGCCATCCCCTGGAGGCAACAGCAGTCGCTAAGGGATTATCTCCTTTTGCAGGAAAACTGGGTGAAAAGATTGGATCCGATGTCGTCACCGCTTACGATGATGGCTACGTTGATGGCGCATGGGGAAGTGCTTCCTTTGATGATGAAGGAAAGCCAACCCAGAAAAATTTGTTGATTGAACATGGTATTCTCAAAGGTTATTTGATTGATTACAGAAATGCCCGCAAGATGAATATGGATCCTACCGGAAGTGCACGTCGTCAATCGTATAAATTTTCACCCACTTCTCGTATGAACACGACTTATATCGCTCCCGGTAAAGATAAATTTGATGACATCATCAAGGATACCAAATATGGTCTATTCGCGAAAAAATTGGGTGGTGGTACGGTTGTTCCAGCAACTGGTGAATTTAACTTTGCAGTTCAAGAAGGCTATATGATTGAAGACGGTCAATTAACACGCCCTGTTCGAGGTGCAATGCTCATCGGTCATGGTAAAGATGTTCTCTTTAAGATTGATCGTGTAGCTGACAACCTAGAACTCGGACAAGGTATGTGTGGATCAATCTCTGGATCGATTCCTGTCGATGTTGGACAACCCACCATTCGTGTTTCATCGATGACTGTTGGTGGCGCAGGAGGTAAAAAATAATGTACCAAGATTGGATTGCTCTCGGCAAGAAAAAAGGTTTATCTGATTTGGAAGTTTTTGCAGTTCGTAACCGTTCATTATCACTGACTGTCTATCAAGGTAAACTTGATGCTCATGTTCAAAGTGATGTTGAACAAGTCACCCTGCGCGGTATTTATCAGGGCAAGCTATCGACGATACGCTTTGAAAACCACGCTCATGCCAATGTCGATCATTTACTCAATAAATTGATTGAAAACGCACAAGCACTAACCGTCACGGAACCCGCCATTATCTTTGAAGGATCTCCATCATACCCTGAAGTGAAGGAAGAACG
>DIKN01000057.1 GCA_002424575.1 Acholeplasmataceae bacterium UBA5617
GCACCTGCTCCAGCAACCGCTGCAGTGATGGCAGGGATATACGCGAAGCTACTACCCAGATACACAGGCACTTTTGCCTTGGTGCAGAAAATGTAAATCAAGGTACCAATCCCACTCGCAACAAGCGCAACACCAACATCAAGTCCGGTTAAAAGGGGGACTAAGACGGTGGCACCAAACATAGCAAAGACATGCTGCAAGCTTAAAACAATCCACTTGCCGATCGATTTTGGCTTTTCTTGAATGCCAACAATCATTTGACTTTCGTTCATGACATAATCTCCTTTTGATTGATTTGTAAGGTCTTCAGCAAAAAAGACACCCTTCGGTGTCCTTCAAGCATAGGTATGGTGATGATGGATACCTTGTTATGCTCACGGGCATAGCTTAAAGGACCTTTACTGTTTCAAGTATATCATGGATTTTTTGAAAATCAACCCCTAAAAAACGTAAAAAAATGATATCATAAAAGTGGTGATAAGATGAAGGAACTCATGAATGCAGAACAACTCTCAAGAACCATCAAACGGATGACACACGAGATCATTGAACGTAACCAAGACTTAAATGATATCGTTTTTGTCGGCATCCTTAAAAAAGGATTTCCCATCGCACAAATGCTCAAAGATAATTTGAAGCGATTTGCAGATGTGGATGTCCCACTTTTTCCCATCGACATTCACGCCTATCGCGATGATTTAGCCAAAAAAATCACACCCAAGACACAAGATCTTTTGGTTCATGAAAAAAACGTCATTCTCGTGGATGATGTCCTTTATACGGGACGAAGTGTTCGTGCAGCGATGGATGCACTTTCTGATCATGGAAGACCCAAACAAATTCAACTCGCGATTGTCATCGACCGCGGGCATCGTGAATTACCTATTCGAGCCGACTATATTGGAAAAAACATTCCAACCAGTAGACACGAAAAAATCGTTGTCGATCTTTCTAACATGACCGTCTATCTTGAGGAAAACTAACATGAATGTCATCCTACAAACACAAAATCTCGTTTTAAAACCTATTCAAGTGAGCGATGCTGAAGCTATTTTTCATTTTTTCACACCCACTGTTACAACCTACATGTATCCGGCACCTGCAAAAACCATCCAAGACACACTCGATTTCATTCAATCATCGATCAAACTGAGAGAAGAACAAAAAGAAATCGTATGGGTTGCACGCCTTCAAGTGGATGAAACATTTGTCGGTTGTATGGGATTACATCATATCAATACCCGAACACCTGAACTCGGTGTTTGGATTCAAGAAGGTTTTTTTGGTAAACACCTTGGCCTAGAAGCCATGACAGAAGTCATCGGTTATGCACGAGAGCATGTCCCACATGACTACCTCATATATCCAGTGGATCGCAGAAATTATCCATCACGAAATATCCCTGAGTCATTTGGAGGAATTCTCAAAAAAACGTACCAAACAACAAATCGTGCTGGCAATGTTTTAGACATCATCGAATACTGGATTTATCCTCATCATCAAGATATGAACACATGGCCAACCTTTCTTTTTCAAGGCGATTCCATTACGGATTGTGGTCGAAATCGATTGGATCTCCTCAGTTTAGGAGATGGCTATGTCAAACAACTTAAACACGCATTCCCACACGTCAGATTCATCAATAAAGGTATTTCAGGTGATCGTACGGAAGAACTTATCAAAAGATGGGATGAAGATGTCATCTTTTATCAACCCGATGTTTTATCACTGTTATGTGGCGTCAACGATGTTTGGCATTATTATCATTTTGGAAAACCCATTGATCAAGCAACGTTTGAAAAGAATTACATCCATTTAATCGAAACGACACAAAAAAAGAGCCCCCATACAACGATGATTTTAATTGAACCCTTCAGTTATAGTATTGGTGCATTCGATCCTTCATGGCGTCCTATGCTTGAAAGTTTTATTCATACGGTTCGAAAGCTTGCTAGACATTACCATCTTCCCATCATTCATATGGATGACCATATGCAAGCGTGGAAGAAAATCTATGCTCAAGAAGCTGTTTTAGGTGATGGTGTTCATCCCAGTGAACTCGGACATCGTCTCATGGCTCAAGCCATTAAGCCCATCTTACGCGATTATCTTCTCGACATACAAGAAAAAAAGATTGAGTGATACCCAGGAGGTAAAACCTATGGATAAACCCGTGAACAAGAAACAATTACTTGACATGAGTGAAACACGTTACCTCGACATCATGACCATGATCAGTGAATTATCAGCCAAGGAACGCATCAAAGAATGGAAAACTAAAGAACGCGATAAAAATTTACGCGATCTGATCTACCACCTCTATGCGTGGCATCAACTTCTTTTACGCTGGTTAAAGATTCTAGGTGAAGGGGGAAAACCCGCTTTACCCAAAGAAGGATATTCGTGGGATGATTTGGATGCACTGAACCATGAAATATGGCTAGAAGCACAACAGCATCCCTTGATGGACACCCTTGAACGGTTCGAAATGTCCCATCAACTTGCGATGAGCATCATCAAAGAACTTCCTGAAGAAGCCATCTTTAAACCCTATTATGTTCAGTTTAACCATCCCATCCTCTCTTTAGTGGATGGATGTATGGCTGATCACTATCATTGGGCACTTGAGAAGTTAAAAGAGCATTATGTATAAATAAGGCGAGTCATCGACTCGCTTTTCTATAGCTAACGTTTTTATTGAGTTCTCGTCGAATAAAAAATACAGCGGTGAAAAAGACAAAACTCACGATGAGTAACCAGTTGATCAGCTGTGGGATGGCAATGATCTCATCAGGAGATGTAATTAAAAATCCACGAATCATAAAAAATTCATTGGTCAACTGATAAGCGGTCAGTGCATTTAAAATTTCACCTAATAAGAGATTGTACACAACCCCAAAAGCGATATGCATGATCAAAATCGCGATTATACTGTGTGTTCGTTTCATCCATATACCCCCAATATCATGTGCCTTTATTGTATCAAAAAATCGTGATTTAGGAAACCCCAAACAGTGATTGAGAACTTCTCGCATTTCTTCAGACAATTCGTGAAATTGATTGGGTAAATAGTTGACAATTTTCTATTCTTATAGTAATATGGCATAGGTACATTAGTTTTATCCACGCATAGCCCTTAAATTCATACCCCAACGAATATAAGGAGAAATCGAAATGAAAACATTTATGGCTAATTCACAAAATATCACGCGCAAGTGGTACGTTGTGGATGCAGAAGGAAAGACTTTGGGTCGCTTAGCAACCCAAGTCGCAACAGTATTACGCGGTAAACACAAACCCACCTACACTCCTCATGTAGACTGTGGCGATTATGTCATCGTTGTCAATGCTGACAAAATTGAATTAACAGGCAAGAAATGGAATCAAAAGATGTATTACAGCTACTCAGGTTATAACGGTGGTCTTAAGGAAACAGCTGCAAAAGATGTTATGGCTAAATTCCCAACCCGTATGGTTGAAAAAGCAATTGTTGGTATGTTACCTCATACACGTTTAGGTGAACAAATGGCAAACAAACTCTTTGTCTATGCAGGACCTGAACACAAGCATATTGCACAACAACCAGAAAAATTGGAGGTATAAGCTCATGGCAAAAGAAAAAGCTCAATTCTTAGGAACAGGACGTCGCAAGAAATCTGTAGCACGTGTTATTCTGACTCACGGTAAGGGATCATTCTTGATCAATGGACGTGAATTTGAAGAATACCTACCGTCTGCAGCCGTTCGTCTTGACGTTCTACAACCCCTCACACTAACCGAAAGTGAAGGCAAGTTTGACATTTCTGTTAACGTATTTGGTGGTGGTCTTACCGGTCAAGCAGGTGCAATCCGTTTAGGTATTACACGCGCTCTCATGGAAGTAAACCCCGATTCTCGCCAAACCTTGAAGCCAGCTGGACTTGTATCGAGAGACCCTCGTTCCAAGGAAAGAAAAAAGTATGGACTCAAGAAAGCAAGAAAAGCATCTCAGTTCTCAAAGCGTTAATTCATTGTGGGACCCTTTTGGGTCCCTTTCTTTTTTCTTCTCGTGTTATAATGAAAACGTATAGGTGAAATGCATGAAATTAAACTACAGAAATACGTTTTATGTGGGTCTCATCTTCTTCATCATTTCGCTGTTTTGGCAAACCTATGACATGATGATTGCGCGAACAATGATTGATAAGTTCGGTCTTAATCAAACATGGTCAGGTATTGTGATGGCAGTGGATAATGTCATGGCGGTTATTTTGCTGCCACTTTTTGGTGCATTATCCGATAAAAGCAATTCTAAAAAAGGAAGAAGAACACCTTATATTATCGTAGGAACCGTCCTATCTGCATGTGCATTCATGGCGTTATCTTTTGCTGACCAGCAACAAACGCTCCGCTTACAAGCGACAGATATCGTTGAAAATCACTACGATGTTGCATTTGGTGGTGAAGTTGAAACGAGTGAACGTAGCCACTGGTATGTGGTGATCAACAATATGGAAGAAGAACGGATACAAGCCTATGATGAAGGATTGATCAGCGCACGTAAATTGAGTTTATGGGAATCGAGTATCAAAGACCCCATGGTCA
>DIKN01000079.1 GCA_002424575.1 Acholeplasmataceae bacterium UBA5617
CTCGAAAAACAATCTTATTTAGAGTATCAAGTTGAAGAGTTAAAAGGGTTAAATCTTCAGCCCGATGAACGTTTGATGCTTGATGAACAGATCGAAAAACTTAAAAACCATGATAAAATCATGGCCCAACTTCGCACGAGTTATCAAGCACTTGATGGTGAATCTTTTCAGGTTGATCACATGTATGAGGCATCCAAAGCACTTGAAAAGATTGCCCATCTCGATGCAGCCTACCAAGAGATGTCATCTCGATTACTAACGAGTTATTATGATGTTGATGATGTTAAATCATCGCTTTATCAGACCATTGAATCCCTTGATTTTGATGAAGATGCGTTTAACCGGATGCAGGAACGATCCTATGAACTCATCAAAATTGAGAACAAATATCAAAAAACAGTCAATCAGTTGATCGATTACTTGCATGAGATCGAAGAAGAACTTCTCATGATGACCGATTATGATGCGTATATTGAACAGGCAAAACATGATGTTGATCAAGCGTTTCATCAAGCGTTTGAACAAGGCATCAAACTTTCCAGTTACCGCAAGAAACTTGCGAAAAAATTAACAACTGATGTTTTAACTGAGCTCAAAGATCTCGATTTGGAAAAGGCAAGCTTCGAGATTATCTTTGATCAATATCAAGAAGAACCTTCATTTTTACTAGAAAACGGTATCGATACCCTTGATTTTTACATCTCCCTTAATGAAGGTGAACCCATTAAACCTTTGGCGAAAGTGGCATCTGGTGGTGAAAGGGCACGCTTTATGTTCGCACTCAAATCGATTTATGCGAAGGCTAATCATCTCTCGCTTTTAATCCTTGATGAAATCGACATCGGCATCAGTGGTAAAACAGCCTCAAAAGTCGCCCATAAGATGAGCGTACTCAGTGAATCGATGCAACTCATCGTCATCACACATCTTCCTCAAGTGGCTGCACGGGCTACCCATCATTATGGGATTAAAAAAATCAAAGAAAAAACGCGCATGGTGACGCGTATCGATCATTTAACAGATGATGAGCGCATTGAACATGTCGCTTTAATGCTTTCGGATGAAAAATTGACTCATTTTGCCATTGAACAAGCAAAATTGCTCCTTAGAAAATAAAAAAAGCTTGCGCTTTTCTTATGCGTTCCCTGCAACGAGTGCGAGGACAAAGGATAGAATAACCAATCCGACCATACCGAACACGATGATCCAGACAACAGCTTTGCCCCACCATGTCTGTGTCGGGTCGACGTAATGTTTTTTTGGTTCAACCTGTTTAGGTGTCTTTACTTTTTGAGCCATGTTATCACCTCGTTCTTGTAATCGATATTATTATACACGAATATTCAGTTTAAAGGAAGAGATTTGTTGAAAAAGGATATCAAAATTATCTTTCATATTGACCTCAATGCCTTCTTTGCGAGCTGTGCGATCATCAAAGAACCGCACCTCAAAGATAAGGTTTTTGTTGTGGGTGGAAACCCGATGACGAGACGCGGTGTGGTTTCAACATCCTCTTATCCCGCACGTAAACTTGGCATTCACTCAGGGATGCCGATCAACGAGGCTTTTTATCTTTATCCTAAACTGATTGTTGTTCCGCTTCAATTTGGACTATATCAAAAATATTCTAATCTATTCTTTCAATTTTTAAAACGTTATTCCAGTTTAGTGTTAGAAGGATCCATCGATGAAGCCTATGTCGATATGACTGAAGCATCGAAAACGAAGCATCCTCTCGAACTTGCTCAAGAAATCCAAGAAGGTTTACTTAAAGAATATCAACTGCCGTGTTCGATAGGTATCGCCGCTACACTTTTCTTGGCTAAAATGGCATCAGATATGAAAAAACCTTTAGGTATTACGGTTTTAAGAAAAAAGGATATCGTTGAAAAACTATTTCCTTTACCGATTGCTGCATGCTATGGCATAGGTAAGAAGACATATCCTAGACTTGAACAGTTAGGTATCTTGACCATGGGTGATTTCACAAAGCCTGAACATAAGGAAAAGATCTTAACCATCATGAGCGAGCCTTCCTATCATTCTTATCTCGAGCATATCATGGGACATTCATCGGATATCATTGATCCTAAACGCTACGCGATTCCAAAATCAATATCCAATGAAACAACACTGAATTACAGCATGGATAGTAGCGATGCTATTCTAAAGATCATCATCGAAATTTTAGAACATACACATGAGCGCTTGCAGCGTGAAGAACTTGTCGCTAAAACCATCGGTATCAAACTTCGTGATGATCAATTTCAAACGATTAATCGCAGCATCACCTTGGCTGAACACACCGATGATTATGATACGTTTTTGGATGCAATCGAATCCTTATTTGAAGAAAACTATCACGGTGAAGCGATACGTCTTGTCGGTGTTTTTATGAACAGTGTGCTTCAAAAGAAAGACTTAAAATTGGATTACAATTTATTCACCTATCAAATGTTTTCCAAGCGAGAAGAAGATATGTATCACGCGTTGAAAAAAAAGAAGACATCATAGGATGTCCTCGACGGTGAGTTTACTCTTTTGATCCCATGTCATGGGATCTTTTTGATCATATTGCTTAAGAAATCTGATCACTTCTTCCGTGATCACTGTCGGTGTAGATGCACCGGATGTGACAGAAACAGATGAAATGTTATGCAACCAATCGAGTTTGATATCCTCGATGCCACTGATCAAGTAGGAAGGGATATGCTTAGCTTTCATGCCTACATCGCGAAGTTTGTTGGAATTCGAACTCAAGGCATCACCAACAACAAGCATCAAATCGACATCGGGTTGTTCTTTGACTGCATGTTGTCTGACGGTTGTAGCGTTGCAAATCTCATTATCAAAAAGATAATGGGGGTATTTCGTTTCAATGATTTTAAGGACAGAATCGATGTCATAAAGAGAAAGCGTTGTTTGATTGGTTACGAAGATTGGATATTGTATAAGATCTTTGGGTAGAAGGAGTGCATCTTTTTCGTCTTCAACAAAGTAGATATCTTTCGATATGGCAAGCACCGCTTCAGGTTCAGGGTGATTGCGATGACCGATATAGATGACTTTATAACCTTCAGAAAGTTTTGTTTTCACTGCAACATGAACTTTGATGACATCTCTGCATGTCGCATTGAGTGTGACCAGTCCTTTTTCTTTCGCTCGGGCAATCGCTTGATCAGAGATACCATGCGCAGTAAAAATCACGGTACCAAAGTCAATACTTTCTAGCATTTCAAGCCGTGTTTTTCCTTTTTGATCGAGACTGATGACACCGAATCGTTCAAATGCTTCAGTAATTTTCTTGTTGTGCACGATTTGTCCTAAGACATAGATGGGTCGAGGATAAGATTCTGTTTTGATCACTTTCTTCACGATGGAAAGCGCATTTAATACACCGTGACAATATCCTCGTGGGGTTAAGTCAAAAACTTGCATGCTATCACCACTCTCATTATACATGATTTCTGAGGTGCACGATTCTTTTTACATCATCTGCTATCTATGATATAATCATAACAGGTGAGAAAATGACAATTCAAGACTATTTATCTAAACTCAAATATACAGCGATTACACCGATTCAAGAAGGTGTTTTTCAAGCTTTTTCATCCAAAAAACATTTGGTTGGATTAGCTCCCACTGGTACAGGAAAAACACATGCCTATTTGCTTCCTATCTTAACAAAAATCAATCCCAA
>DIKN01000009.1:0-59019 GCA_002424575.1 Acholeplasmataceae bacterium UBA5617
ACGTGATAGACTCTACATGTACAGTATTTGAGAACATATCAACACCCATGACATGTTCAATCTTATAAAACTTAGCAAGTTGTGCTAAGTCTCTTACCTGAGTCTCCGGTTCACATGATATATAGACAATGCGTTTAGGTCTTAACTTCATCACAGCATTCAAAAAGCGTGGTGATGCTCCTTCACGTGTCGGATCCATGATTAATCCATCAACGGAGCCTTGATAATGCATCATAAATCCTTCAACATCGTCATGCACAAACGTTACGTTGTCGATCTGATTCATTTTACGATTAGCCAGTGCATCCTGATGTGCTTTAACGTTGCTTTCAATGGCAATTACCTGTTTTGCTTTTTGAGCTGCTAAAAGAGAAAGTGTTCCTATACCTGAATAGGTATCAAAAATAATATCACGTGTTGAAATATTTAAAAGTTCAATCGCATGTTGATAGAGTTTCATCATCTGAAGCGGATTGATCTGATAAAATGAACGTGCTGAAAGTCTAAACTGAAGATCATCAATACGATCAAAAATAAACCCAGAACCATAGAGTATTTTTTCTTCTTCAAGAAGAACCAATCGTGTATTTTTTCGATGGATATTTTGCATGATAGTTGTCACTTGTGGATGCTTTTCTCTGATCTGTGCGATGATATCTTTAACATGAGGTAAAATATGACCTTGGGTCACTAAGACAACCATCAGGGTGTGATCATGAAAACTTTTTCTGATGAATACATGCTTAAAAATACCTTGTTTAGTTTCCACATCATATGCTTTAATCTTGTATTGATTGAGAGCATCCTCAATTGTTTTTAAAATTTGATTGGTTTGCTCGTCGTGTAAGTAGCATGATAAAAATGGAATGACTTCTTTAGATTGATCACGGTAAAGCCCTAAACGAAGTTGTGTTTTTACCATGGTTGCTGACAACACAACTTTATGGCGATAGTGGAGTGGTTTAGGATTTGAAAGTACGGTGATTTTGGGTTGGTACTGTAAAGATTTAAAAAGATCGCTGAGATATTTTTCCTTCATTTTGATTTGTTCATCATAAACGATATGAAGAAAGTCACAACCTCCACACGTATGAAAAATCGGACAAATCACCTTTTGCCGTTTAGGTGATTTGATGATGAGATCATTTTCTTCAATCACTTTTTTCGGTGATGTAAGTTCAGCTTCTTCACCAGGCAAAAAATAACGGACATCCGTTTTCGGTTCAGTCATCGGTATATTCATTTTTCTTAAACCAAGGCAGCGTATTTTCATAGATTCCTATCATGTAAAAAGGGCATGGCCCTTTAAGGTTATGCGTTGAGATGTTGACTCTTTTTCAAGTTGTCCTTCTCAATTTTGTATAGTTCTTCGACTGCAAAATGCAATTTGGTAACCACATTCTTCTTATTCTTGAAATAGATATAGTAGGTATCATCCAATGTCGATAAATCGATACAATCACCTTTCCCAAAATAATCATATTCAATATGTAAGGAATAGAGTGATAAGGGTTCTTTAATTAATGTCAAGGGTTTCCCCATTTCTTGACCCGTTAACACGAAGCCTTGTCGATTGTGAACAAGATGACCATCGCCTAAATCGATGTAACCTTTTGCATTGGGTAACGAATCGATCCTTACATCATCTTCGATGTGATAGTTACCATCAAGAATTTGTTTTCTTACCTGCTCACGTTCAAACTCATACCAGTCAGGAATGTGTGAAAATTCAGTTTCACCTTCTGTTGCGTGAAGTTTACCGTATTCATCCATTTCATATGATTTCTTGCAAGCGTTGCACCATATCATGTTTTTATCAGATGCCATTTCATGCTCTTTCAAACAATGGGGGCACTGATAGAGAACTTTATGAAGATTTTTTGCGCGATTTGGATCATCAATTTTAATTTTGTTATCAAATTGCCATGTGTACTCATCATAAACAAAGGCTTCATTGATTCGTTTGTTGATCTCGTCTAAAGTGATGGACTCGATGTCCTCTTTGGTGATGATTTGTGTCATGTCTGCAGCCAATGGATTTTTTCGTTCTTTCAAGTTCCACACAGGCTGAGAAAGATAATTACCATGCATATTTAAAACAACAACCGGATGCTTCATTAACTTAACAATTTTCCCCAATGAGTCAGGTAAAATTGCAGTTGTTCCGACGAGCGAATAGCGTGCTTCAGGATAGATTGCGACGATATACTTGAGTTTTTCAAGACTATATTTGATCTGTTTGACCAATTTGGTATCATTGGTAAATTTTCGCTTACCGATACCACCGACATTACGTAGCAACCACTCACGACCGATAAAACCATCGATCGCTACGATATAATTCGCACGATGAGGGAATATCGCTGCTGTGGTCACTTTGAAATCGATAAATGCGTGATGTGTACAGAGCAACAAGTAGGGTGGCTTTAAGCCTTTCATATTGACTTTATTGATTTTAAGTTTTCTCTTCCATACGGCTGGAAAACTTAAAAGGTATGCTAAAGGTGTTAAAAAGAATTTTTCCTTTTTGGGTTTCATGTCAAAATCAAAACGCTTAATCTGATCCATCAATCGATCCTCATTTCATCATTTACTCTCATTATATCATCCATTGTCTGAAGATGTTCGGACATCTTTGGTTGTTTTGAAGTTCAAAGAAGACAAACCTGATTTTTTCCCTGTTTCTTAGCGCGATACATGGCTTGATCCGCACGTTTAATAGCTTCTTTTATTTGCTCTTGATTTTTAACAAGCGTTGCTCCTATAGAAACGGTCACCTTCATGGGATGCTCTTGATAACGTATGTGACTTTGTGCAATTAATGCGCAAAGCATTTCAGCAACATTTAACATATTTTCTTCGCTCACATCGAGTAAAATAACAACGATTTCTTCTCCACCATAGCGCACCACCACATCTTTTTGTTTGAGCTGGTATAAAATCGTTTTTGCGACTGTGCGAAGAACCACATCACCATAATCATGACCAAAAGTATCATTAAACGTTTTAAAATTATCAATATCTATAAATAGAATCCCGATATTCGAGTGACCATGAAGATCGAGATGACCATCTAAACGATCGGTTAAAAAACGACGTTGATAGAGTCCAGTCAAAGGATCAATGAAACTCATCTGTTTCAACAATGCAATCTCTTCTTGCATGAGGTTCTTTTCAGTATCATCAGTGAAGACTTCAATCGCACCGACGACGTCTCCATCTTCGATGATGGGAATTGCACGAACATGAACACGTACCCGATACCCTAATTTATGATGCAAATAAACAATATGATCTGTTACAACATTTTCACGGATTGCATGGGTTAATGGACATCCTGAAAAACATAGATTTTTGCCTTTTTCATCCACATGATTCAAGATGTTGTCGTAACAAAAAAATCCTTCTGTTTCTTCCTGTGAGAAACCCGAAATGAGCGATGCAATGGGATTAAAATAGAGAATCTTTCGATCTTTATTGACGATATAGATCGCTTCATGAAAAGATTCAAAAACACGTTTATACTGTTCTAACTGTTCCATGTTTACCTCTTTTGAAAACCTTGTCTTTTTTGGCTTCCCCATGATCCTTTTTCACGAAGAGCTGAGAATGTGGAAATCACACGATGTAGCGATGTCATTTGCCGATACCCAAAGTTTTCGATGATACCGACAAGAATAAGCATGGCTGTTTCTTGGTTGGAGTAGAAAATCTGTTTTCGTTCTGCAATCCACAGTGAAAAAAGTGAGATCACAATGCCATAACCGATGGTTGCCACAAAGAGCATGATGACGAGAGCATTATTCAAGAGACCAAGAACGAGTCCTGCAATCAACGCAAGATAACCTATCAATTCTATAAATGGACCAATCATTTCGAAGATGAAGAAATAAGGAAAAGCAATGAGACCTGGTTGCTTGAAATGAGGATTAAAAAGCATCTTGCGATGGTAACTCAATATGTCGAGTAGCCCACGTTGCCATCGATTGCGCTGTTTCAATAAACTCTTATAATCGGAGGGTAACTCCGTATAGCAGTTGGCATGATGCACATAAGATACACGATATTTTATTTTTTCAAGTAGGGCTTGATAGGTGAGTCGAACCACGAGTTCCATATCTTCGCCTACCGTGTCCTTTTTGAGATCACCACTGATGGTTAAATAGCCACCCGTTTTAATCAAAGCTTTACGCTGAAATAGCCCAAATGCTCCTGAAATGATGAGCAGACTGTTCAGTTTCGACCAGCCAATTCGACCGGTTGTAAACGCACGAAGGTATTCAATGGTTTGAAACCGAACAATGCCTTTTTTACCCAATCCTTGATGCTCAATTTTACCTTGATCGACAACACAACCATTGACGGGGACAATGTTGCCACCCAACGCAAGATGTTCTTTGTTGTCATCAAGTGTTACACTCATCAGTTTTAACAAGGCATCTTCTTCAAGTAATGAATCAGCATCGATACCACATACATAATCATGTCTCGCTGCATTGATACCAAGATTTAACGCATCAGCTTTACCACCATTTTGTTTATCAATGACAACGAGATTAGGAATGTGACGATTGATATATACGCCACGAAGTGCTTTCGTGTTAATCGGTCGCTTAAAAAATGGATGTTTTCTTTCAAGCTCAAAATGCTCAATTAATGCATCTATCGTTTTATCCTTTGAACCATCATTGACAACAATGACCTCATAAGTCGGGTATTTGAGATTGAGCAGTGATGTCACACTCTCAATGATACTCTTTTCTTCGTTGTATGCAGGAGCGATGATTGAAATAGAGGGTAACAATCCATGTTCAAACAATAAGGTTTCTCTTTTCATGTTCCATAAATGGATACGATCACTTGCCCCTCGAATCGATAAAATCAAGAGTGTTAAATATATTGAATTGACGGTCATGAAATAAACAACAAGATAGCGGTTGATATTGATGATTAAAACAATACCTAGGTTAACTTCACCACGAAAAATCGGCCCAACATTGAATAAAAATGCCAGAAGAGGTAATAAAATAACACCCAGTGATACCCAAAGTGAAATCCAAATAATCTTATCTTTTTCAAGCGGTGATTTCTCACGTGGTATGACAGGTTGAGGCTTTTTCAATAACCCCAGTCTTTTTAAGATGTCGTCTTTCCCATATATTTGGAACTGATCAAGTATATAAAGATCTTTTGATGCATATTTTTTGATCAATGGAAGATAAATCTTTTCAAGTGATTGATCCTTATTGTGGTTTACAAAATCGATGAAGTCTTCGATGATGTGAAGTTCCATAATCATATCAAGTATGTTCATGATATAATCATATCCCCCACCTTTTAGTTTTAATATAAGATAATCAATTTTCTGGGACAATATGCGTGCGATCATCTGTTTAATCAATCGCGATGACTGCTTCGCATACTGTTCGATCAAAATGAGTAACATATCTTTTGAATCATAGGCAATTTGTGAGAGGGCTGCGGTGATTTCACTTTCGAATTTAGCATCTTGATACAAATCAAGTAAACGAAAAATCATTGTTTCTTCATGAATCTCACCACACGCCATGATGGCTTTTCTTATCACCCAGTCCTCTTCATGATGCAAAAATGTATCGTCCATTAAGAGCTGTGGATATTGCATTCTGATAACATCAAGTGCCTTTTTACGAAGATCAATGACACTGACCGCTTCGCGAAAGATTCTTAATGCATATTCTTTGAGTTTATTTTCTAAATGCCTATTGGCTAATTCAAGAATCAAATAAGCAATCTCGATGCGTTGATCTAGGTAAATCAAATTGGTAAAAGGTTTGATGGACGTATAGTGATTCGCAAGCAAGACGCGCATCCAGCGCTGATAGTGCAATGAAGACCCAATCAATGACTCAATCATATCATCAAACGTGGATTGATCCATGTGCTCGATCAGATGAAAAGCTAGAAAGAACCGAACACTTTCGTTTTTTTCATGCTTGAATTGACGTTTGAGTGCAGATATAGCCTCATCTGTTTTGAGTTGTGCAATATAGAAAATGGCTAATCTGCGAATAACCGATCGATGTGCTTTTAATCTTCTAAATTGTCGTTTGGTAAATGACATGTTCATCAGATCAGAAACGATAGACTTACGTACGTCAACATCGATTGTAACTTGTGTTTCGATATCGATAAACACATCAAAAAAGAACCGATTTTTAAAGTTCTTCTTGACTTGTTGACCATCAAAATATTTAGCGAAAACAAAATCACGAACAACACCTTGCAAATGATGTTCTTTTTGAAGGACCCACTTTTGAATGATAATCATGTCAATCAGTAAAAAGATGATCGCAACAAACACCAAACAGATCAATATAGCTTGTTCAAGTGTCATTATTTCACCCGATCTTTCATCCGTTTCACATGTCCGATTAATTCTTCAGGTGTAATGGGTTTTTCTAAAATGAGATCGACATCGAGCATGTTTCCTCGTTTGATGTTGTCGACCGTTTTGTTGTGAGAAACCATAATAAAAGGAACTTTCCGAAAAGCTTTGGATTCATTCATCATCATTTTGAGTTGAAAACCATCCATTTTTGATAGGTTAATTTCTGAAATAACTAAATCGATGGGTCGTTTTTCTAAAATCTTATACGCCTCAATCACAGAGTCCGCTAAAATCACGTCGTACTTGATACGTTTAAACAAACGATAAAGCATATTGCGGTTGACTTCATCTTGGTCAACGAGTAGAATTGCACCTTCGGTTTGTTCAGGCAATTCAACGGACTCATCGATAATCGAACCATGACCCGTAATTTTGGCGAAAGCCATTCGTTTTTCGAGTGTTTTGAAAAGGAAAGCTAACCGATCTTCTAAAATTAGACTAGGATCTACTTCGGTGCATGTCACAACAGCGATTGATGCCGTGACCTCTTCAATAAAATTGGTCGATTCTGCAACTGCATTTCTAAAACGTACCGCTTCATTGATGATGTTTGATTTATTATCTTCTTGAATTAGGGCAAAAACACCTGGACCATTTTGTTTAAAAAGCATGACATGATCCTTTTTAGCTTGATCAAGAACATACACGAGATTTCTTAAAGATTCGTCACCGGTATCTTTCCCATAACGTCGATTAATTTGTAACAATTGATCCAAGTGAATCAACATGAGTCCCCGTGTTTTACCTGTAGAAGCAGGAGTAGAGAAATGTTCAATCATCATTTGCTTCAAAATATCTTGAACATATAGGTGAGTTAATGGATCACGGATAACTTGGTCTTTAGCTTCTTCAATCTGTTTCATTAATATAATTAGATTTGACTCGAGTTCCTGTTTTGTAACTTCTAATAGTCGAGCTTCTTCTTTAAGTTTTAATGCTTCTGTTCGATAGATGGAAGGCAGTTCTAAATGGTAGCGTTCCATCAACTTTTGCATCGTCGGTTCCATCAACGTTAACCATGCCATACCTCGTTTCGCGTAAACATGATCAAAAAATTGATGCCACATTTTGTAATTAACGAGTGATGTCTTCTTGACCAATAGAGATTCGCTATCCAGATGAAAGGGTGAACCCACAAATGTATTAAGAATTTCGATGCGAGGAAAATGTTTATTCAAGGCTGCAATCAAATGATTGATCACCTCGATGTGGTTCACTTCTTGAGGTGCATTACCAATTCGACTATTCATGTAATAGTTGTTGTGAAAATCAATTTGCTTCATCAAATCTATTATCGGCTGTACCATGCGTGAGTCAATCATATAACCATAGGTTGGTAAAATAACGGATGGATGAAGCGTTTCAATTTGACGAATAATGGGCTTCACATAATCCGAAGAAGGCATCATTTCTTTATGATAGGTAAAAATCAGTCGTTCGAGATTGCTCAGTTCAGGTTGATCCTCACCTTGGTAATAGGAAGACATGAGATGCGATGTAAAAATGACTTTCGTCTCAGGTTCAACAACAATAAACATATCGGGAAAGGGTAAAAATACCATAGATATGAATGACAATAGCGTTTGTTGGTCGATAATCAATTGTTGATTCAACTCTTCAATGGTGACGATTTTAATGGGCAACAATGCGTTTTTAATCTGACGCGCCATAAAGGCATTGGTGATCAGTGTGCCTTTAAAACCTTCATCGATGATGTCTATAATCACATTGATTGAAGACATCATCATATTTTGAATAATGATGTAATCGATTTGATTGATTTCGGTATGCTTTTGTATCGCTAATTTCATCAAATCAGCAACTTGAATAGGCGCAAGGTCAATCAGGATTTTGACATTTTCTTTTTCAAGATAATATAGATTAACCGCATGCGACGCATCGACAATAAAAGGTCCCAAAGGAAGGACCTTGATGCTCTTTTTGATAGGAGTTGTTTTATTCATCGTAACACCTCACCTTATTTATCCTCATTTTAACACAAAAAGAGTATAGATAATGGTGTTTTAACTATACTTTATACAATGGACATCTCTTTTGCTGTGATAAACATGATTTCTGATGCACGTTTCAACATCTCATGGGTATGAAGTGCAGAAACCATGCAACGAACTCGTGCTTTTCCTTTAGGAACGGTCGGGAAAACAATTCCTGACACATAAACCCCTCGCTTGAGGAGTTCTTTTGAAAACAACATGGTTTTTGCTTCATCACCGATCATAATCGGTGTGATTGGTGTTTCACTATGGCCAATATCAAACCCTTTTTCAAGTAAGAGTTTCTTGAAATACTTTGCATTGTCCCATAAACGATCAGTATATTCTGTGGTTTCTTCAAGCATCTTGAATGCTTCGATGATGGCTTCTGCCGCTGCAGGCATCATGGCTGTAGAAAAAAGCAGAGGTCTTCCACGGTGAAGCAACCACTCAATCGATGCATGTGTGCCACATACGTAACCACCAACGACACCAATCGCTTTTGATAAAGTACCAATGATAAAATCGACTTGACCATGTAACCCGAAATGATCAACTGTTCCACGCCCAGAATGTCCGAGAACCCCTGAACCATGTGCATCATCCACATAGGTCATCGCATGATACTTTTTTGCGAGTTTCACGATTTCTGGAAGATTTGCGATATCACCATCCATTGAAAAAACGCCATCCGTGATGATGAGAACCTGATTGAAAGCATTTCTTTTTTCGATGAGTACACGTTCAAGATCAACCATATCTGAATGTTTATAGACCGCACGTGAGGCTTTTGAAAGCCTTACACCATCGATAATGGACGCGTGATTGAGTTCATCACTGATGATGAGATCCCCTTCTTCAGTGATTGCTTGAATCACGCCTGCATTGCATGCAAAACCACTTTGAAAAACAAGCGCTCTTTCTTCGTGCTTGAACCGTGCAATCACTTGATCCAATGTTTCATGAACGCTCATATTGCCTACGATTGTTCTTACAGCACCGGCACCAACCCCATACTTTTCAATAGCACGAATGGCTGCTTGTTTCAAGCGTGGATGATTGGCAAAGCCTAAGTAGTTGTTAGACGATAAGTTAATCACTTTGTGACCATTCAAGATGATTTCAGCTTCACAAGGACCTTCATTGATCGGCAAAATGCGATAGGTTCCATTTTGTTTAAGTTCAGCAATTTTTTGTTCAAACGTTGACATTCTTTTCTCCTTCATCTAAGACAAGCACAACCTTGCCACTGTTGCCAGAAATCATGGTTGCCATCGCTTCTTCCATCTGATCAAATGGGAAAAAGTGGGTGATGATTTTTTCTAACTCAAGTTGTTTATGATGAATCATCGACGTCAATTGATCCCATGTTTCAAAGAGTCTTCGACCAACAACACCATAGATACTGACACCTTTAAAAACAATATCGTTAGATAAATCAATTTCAATCGTGGTTGGAACAATGCCTAAGAGAGACATCTTCCCCCCTGCTTTCACGTATTTAAATGCTTGTTCAATCGCTTGTTTATTACCAGAAAACTCGGTGACGACATCAACACCACGACCATCGGTTTCTTCGAGAACACGTTTGATGACGTCTTCTTTAAGAGGGTTAATAACAACATGTGCTCCCAGTTCTTTCGCTAATCGGATTCGATAATCGTTAATTTCAATCGCAATAATCTTTTTTGAACCCATTGCTTTTGCAATGTTAACACCCATTAAACCGATCGGACCACATCCCACGACGGCGACCGTTTTATCCACGATATCAAAATGCATCATGGTATGAACTGCATTGCCAAGAGGTTCCTGAATGGATAAATATTTAGGTTCAGTTTTGGTCTGATTGACAATCAAATTGTAAGCAGGCATCTTTGCATATTCGGCAAAACATCCATCGGTATCCACACCAATGATTTTGGTGTTTTCACAGATGTGATATTCACCACGTTTACAAAACTCACATGTTCCACAGACAATGTGTGATTCAGCAGATACAATGTCACCCAGTTTTATGTTTTTGACATCACGACCAACCTTAATCACACGTCCTGAAAATTCATGACCAATCGTGAGTGGTGGTTTTATTCGACCTTGGCTCCATCGGTCCCATTTATAGATGTGGACGTCCGTTCCACAAATCGATGTGGCAAGAACCTTGATCAAAACTTCATCAGATTTAATGTCATCTGGCACTTTTTTAGTGACCTTTTTAAATCCAACTTCACGAGCTTCTTTGATGTAAGCAGTCATTTCCATAGTAAAAAAATCTCCTTTTGGCATCCATCGTGTCATGCAATACTATTATACGCTGAAAGGGCTTACAATACCATACCTTTGATGCCGTTTTTAATATTTATCCTGAGCGATTCTTAAGAATGCAACGGCATGGTGATCCATCTTCAATAAGTAATTTTTACCTTCATGGAAAAATGCAAAATCACGACGCATGGTGATGGTCGGGTTAGATATCTCTTCAAGAGGTATGTTCTTGACGTAGTCTCCGCTGAAGATGAAGCGGTGATTTTCATAGCGTAGTTCAATACGTCCAATTTCATCCATCGAGAGTGTCTCTTCATTCACAAAATAAAGAGTCGCTTGAGTTTGAAGTGGTGTTTGATGCAATGTTTCTTTGCGTGTACGTTGATACTTATTCCAGTCAATCAAATTATCATATTTGAAACCCTGGATAAAACCATACTGATCCATGGTTCCCTGTGTTTTGCAAAACGAACAAGAAATGGTGTTTCCCATGGTATTGAGCGTGTGGACTTGGCCACATGCTGGACACGCATAAATGGCGTCTTCAAGCCCTTCTGCGAGGTTTTTTCCAGGACGTGGAATCATCTTTATCCGTTGATCGTCATAAGCGTTATAATAGAGTGCTTCTTTCATTTTTAGATTGATTTCATCAACGGTCATATCTTTGATTTTTTCTTTTGGAATCGTCAGTTCATAGTGCAATTCAATCGAGCGATTTTTTCTTTTTGCTGTCGCCCATCGTGGTTTTGAGAGGTATCCTCCACGCACGTTACATGTTATCACATCAATTTCAAGTTTTTTGATCAATTTCATCGTGGATTCTTCGATGTATCCGGTCTCTCCATAAAAGGTCGTATCACCTTCAGGAAAAATGAGAATAGGGTAACCTCGTTTCACTGCACCGATCAAGTCTCTGACGGTTGATGTATCGCTTTGTCCTTTTTGTTTGCTGATGACATGTGCCACTTGACTGACTAAAAATCGGGTTGCTTTCTTTTTAAAAAGGGTTTGATTAGCGACGATGAAAGGCACGTTTTTAAAGCGTAATGGAACATGGATAACATCGAACATAAACGTATGGTTTGCGAGCATGATAAACGGTTCTTTGCGCTTAAAACTGACACCTTGGCCCAGAAAGACCTGACGTTTCGCATCCATCCTCATCCAAAGATAAACAAGAGGTCTTAAAAGTTCTAACAGAATATTTTGTTGAATATCAATCCATCTTCTTTTCATGTCAGACCTCAACAAGCAAATAGTGCTGCAAAGCAATAATGGTTTTGCCATCGGTGATGGATCCATCTTTAAGCATGTTTTGGATCTGATATTTATCAACGATCATCACATCGATGGTTTCATCTTCGTCCATATCTTTAGGATGCTCAATTTTATAGCATGCGCGGGCAACAAATAGATCGAGTCTTTCATCGGAATATCCAACACAAGGATCTACTGCGTAAAGTTTTTCCCATATTTTTGATCCATAACCTGTTTCTTCTTCGAGTTCTCTCATCGCGCACATCAAACCATCTTCACCAACAACATCCTTTTTGCCAGCTGGGATTTCGATGCTCATTCTTTCGATGGGATATCTGTATTGTTTGGTTAAAATGACATGACCCTCTGGTGTGATGGGTAAAACACAAGCACCACCTGGATGTTTGATCACAACACGCTGACTGATTCTTCCGTCATGTAATTTGACTTTGTCTTCATATAATTCAAGAAATGTGCATGAGTATTTTAATTCGCGATGAATTCTTGTTTCTTTCATGATTAACCTCGCTGTTAAAAAGTATGTTATTGGTCAATATCATTTAAATGATCTTGTGTTTTATCCCAAATCTTTTTCTCTGATGAAATGTTCATAAATCTGCAAAGCATCTTGAACGACTTGTGGATGAACATGATCGAGTGTATCGTTGGGGGTATGATAAACATGACTTCGCGATGAATTTGTCCATGGCATACCAATCAATGTCGTTGCATGAACGCCCTTTTTAGCAAGTTCGGCTGCGTCTGTTCCACCCGTTAGAAAAGCTTGTCGTTGTGTCTTCACGTGGATGCCTAAAGTATGTGCGTGCTGGACAAGTTCATGAGCAAGTTTTTCGTCCAAAGGTACAAAATCATTAAGGTCAGATGTTAAGAAGAAAAGCTCTTTTTCATCATAAAGACAATCCATATTTAAGAGATATGTTTTCGTCTTTTTGAAATGATCATGATGTTTTTTCGCAAATGCTCTCGCACCGCGTAAACCCTCTTCCTCAGCATCAAAACTCATAATAATGAGTCTGGTGTGTTCTAATCCTTGACCTTCATCGCGCAATTCCTTAAAATGTTTACCTAATGATATAGCGATGGAGGATGCAATCAAATTATCCCCTGCACCAGGGGCAGCTTTTTTGGATTGAAAGAACCACATTTGTCCCACCAAACATGCACCCAGTGATAAGAGAAGATTGGTTGATAGACTAAACCAATCGATATGAATCAAGATTTGAAGTGTTGATATCAATGTCATAAGGATGACAAAAAAGATGGATCCCGTTGTTCTGAGGTTGTAAAGTTTAGGTTGGTGGATGAAAAAATTAAAAACATGTGCACTGTCATGATGCCCACTGATAATGATTTGTTGTTTGACTTCCTGTTTAGGATCAATGATTCCAAAGACGTTGCGTGCCGTTTTTTTAGGGTAAAACGTATCCAAAAGAGGGAGATATAAAAAGAATTGCAAGGTCAAAACAAGTATAGAAAAGATGGACAAAAGCAGTGCAACAACGGGCAGATTCACCCATAGAAAACCAACACCCATCACATAACAAAAAACAAGAATGCGAATCCATCCCAAAAAAGCACCTTGATAAACATCAAAATCGTCTTTTTTTGTCTGATCAGCAAACGTTTCTATTTCTGCATGAAGTTCATCGGCACATTCAAGACTAGCTTTTGTTCCTGCAAGACGTGGACCATGATGTTTAATCAAACGATCGACACGTTCAAAGACTTCTTTTTGTATCTTAACAGCATCCATATTAATCACCTACATTCAGACGAAACTTCATCACGACAGGATGATGATCCGCATCACGAAACCCAAGATCAAGAGTCATGGCCCCTGGGGCACTTACGCCATCATAAGATAAGACAGTGATATTACTTGAAACGATATATCCATCAATGATGTAATACTGTGTTAACTCACTTTCAGGATCATAAGGTTGATTGAGTAGACGACATGATGGTGTCGTTGTATCTATTTCAAAGGAATAACCGGTTGGTAAGTAAGTGTCTTCAATGGCATAAGCTTCCCATAAACCTTCTTTAACTGGATAAAGATTAGAAGCTTCAGGGAAGGTTTGATTGAAATCACCTCCAACGATGACATAATGACCTGCTGTGTGAAGTTCTTCAAGATAACTTTTTAGAAAAGCCATTTCTTGTTCTCTTAAAGTACCACTTGCATCATATGCCGATAAATGAAGGTTGATGATATATAGATCTTGATCAATATCTTCAATATCCAACACAGAAACCATTAACGCGCGTTTAAGATTCGCTACGCGAAGTGGCCAACTGAATGCTCCTGGGAGTTGATATCGTGTGGAGGAGCTGACATGATAGGTGGTATACGTTGCGAGTCCACTTTCAACATAACCGATATAATCTGTTAACGATACAGGAAAAGGCACGAAAGGTGACTTGAAATTGTATGCGAACTGCGTGCTATACTGATCACCCAGTTGTCCTGTGATACCTAAAACTTGATCGATTTGATAACTTCGACGTGCTTTAAGATCGACTTCCTGGAGCAAATAAAAATCAGAAGGATAGTTCATGAGCGTTTCTTTTATCCCAGTAAAGTAATTTTCAACAACTTCGCGACTTGATGGGATGCCCTGCTTACCACCGTCCATGACAAAATCCTCAAGTTCACCTAATCCCGCATATCCGATGTTATAGATCATGATTGAAAGATCGGTATTGAGTGTGATGATTCGCTCCCGATTATTTTCAATCGGCAATTGGATCTCATCTTCAGGGCGATATTCGAGCAGTGTCATGATACCCAAAAAAGCACCAATGAGTACAAAAAGTGAAAGGAAAATAATCATTACCATTTTAAGGATTTTCATCACATAACCTCCCTTATTGACTTTCATGATTTTTATATTTTGATTTCATATAGTTCAAAAAAGGAACGCAAGAGCCGTTCCTAATCTTCAAGTGGTTTTATTTGGTACTTTTTCACTTCATCGATGATCAAGTTACCACCATAGATATCATAGGTCACAATGGCGGGAAAATCTTTGACTTCAAGACGATAAATAGCTTCTGCACCTAAATCATGATAGAGCACGACTTCAGAAGATATCACTTTGCGTGATAAAAGAGCACCTGCTCCACCAACTGCTTGTAGATATACCCCTTTTTCAACGATCATATCTTGAACAAAAGCATCACTTCGATCGCCTTTACCAATCATCACTTTCAAACCTTCCTTCATAAGACGCGTTGAATAAGCATCCATCCGGTAGGAAGATGTGGGTCCACACGATCCAATCGGTCGACCGGGTTTTGCTGGTGTTGGACCGACATAATAAATCACTTGTCCCTTAAAATCAATCGGTAGTTTTTCGTGTCGATCAAGTGATTCAACGAGTCTTTTGTGAGCTGCATCACGACCTGTATAAATGACGCCTGAAAAATAAACAATTTCTCCAGCGCGCATCTTAGCGATATCTTGATCGGTAATCGGTGTTTTCACGTACATATGTTCACCTATATGACACTTTCTTTATGGCGTGATGCATGACATTGCAAGTTGATCGCAACTGGCAGGGATGCAATATGACATGGGTAGCTATTAATCTTGACAGCTAAAGCGGTTGTCGATCCACCAAAACCCATCGGACCTACACCCAATTCGTTGATTTCATCAAGTAATTCTTTCTCTAATTGAGCTAAAACGGGATCAGGATTCACATCATGGATATCACGCATGATAGCTTCTTTGGCAATCATCGCTGACTTTTCAAGATTTCCACCTAAACCGATGCCAACAACAAGTGGGGGACATGGTTTTCCTCCCGCGTAAAAGATGGTATGGAGAACAAGTTTTTTTATCCCTTCAATACCATCAGAGGGGACAAGCATTTTGACAAGACTCATGTTTTCAGACCCACCACCTTTAGGTGCTAGTGTGATTTTGATCTTGTCACCTGGAACCAATTTCACATGGATTACTGCTGGAGTATTGTCGTTGGTGTTTCCACGAGTAATCGGATGTTTTGCCACTGATTTCCGAAGGAAACCTTCTTCATAAGCCTGTCGAACGCCTTCATTGATGGCCTCATAAAGGTCACCTTTAAGATGAACGTCGTAACCCAATTCAACGAAAACAACAACCATACCTGTATCTTGACACATCGGTTCTTTATGTTCCATCGCAATCGTATCGTTTTCAATGATCTGCTCGATTACATTTTGTCCGATTCCCGATTTTTCTTTTTTCAAAGCTTCTCTTAAAACATCAATAAAGGATTTTCCTATGTTGCAGTTTGCGTCAATCGCGAGCGCTTTGACGGTGCTTGTGATGGTTTCCATCTCAATATATCGCATAACATCACCCAATCTCATTATACACGAAAAAAAGTCAAACGCAAATGAAGGAAGGTGTTGTATTTTTAGGCGCTTTGTATTACAATACAAGTGTATGTAAGCGTTTTATTTTTTATCAATCTCGAGGCTGGAGGAAGTCATGAAAACAATTGTTATTGGCGTTATCGGAGCCGATGTTCACGCTGTGGGGAATAGAATCATCGAGTATACGTTAACACGCGAAGGCTATAACGTAGTCAACGTCGGTGTGTTATCGTCACAAGAAGATTTTATCAATGCAGCGATTGAAACGTCGGCTCATTTAATTATGGTGTCATCTTTATACGGACATGGTGAGTTAGATTGCCGTGGTATGCGTGATAAATGTAATGAAGCAGGACTTAAGGATATCATTCTTTATGTTGGTGGAAATATCGTGGTCGGTAAACAAGATTTTAAAGATGTTGAAAAACGATTTAAAGATATGGGATTCAATCGTGTTTATCCCCCAGGAACGACCATCGATATGGTTCTCGACACCATCAAGGCAGACTTGGAGGGTCTTGAATGAGATGTTATCTACTCGTTGATTTTGGATCGACATTCACCAAATTAACCGCTGTTAATCTTGACAAAGAAGACATTCTCGCTACCGCTAAAGCAGTGACAACTGTTGAAACGAACATCATTGAAGGTTATGAACGAGCGCTTCAAGAGCTATATAACACCATCGGTGGTGCGATATCCTTTGAAAAGGTGATTGCATGTTCATCAGCTGCTGGTGGTTTAAAGATGGTTGCCATCGGTTTAGTTGAAGAACTCACAACCGAAGCTGCAAAACGCGTTTGCTTAGGTGCTGGTGCAAAAGTCGAACTGGTTTTATCACATCATATCAACAATCAAGAAATTCAAAAAATTTTAGACAAAAAGATTGATATTATTCTTTTAGCCGGTGGGGCTAACGGAGGAAATAAAGAATGTGTGATTCATAATGCACAAAAACTTGCATCTTCTTCCATCACAGCACCCATCGTTTTTGCTGGAAATAAAGATGCGATCGATGAAGTCACTGAGATTCTTTCAGAAGCGCACAAAATGTTTTTTATTTGTGAAAACGTGATGCCAAAACTTAACGTGCTCAACATCGATGACGCAAGAGATCGCATCAAAGACATTTTTGTTAAAAACATCATTGAGGCTAAAGGCATCAAAAAGGTCGAAGCCATTATCGATCGCGTTGTCCTCCCTACACCACATGCCGTCTTGATGGCAGCTGAACTTTTAAGCAAAGGCTTTGGTGATGAAAAAGGGTGGGGTGACTTAGTTCTCACCGATGTCGGTGGTGCAACCACGGATCTTTATTCGATCGCAGAAGGACTGCCCACACAAATGAATGCCGTTTTATCAGGTCTTGAAGAACCATTTGCTAAACGCACCGTTGAAGGTGATTTAGGAATGCGCTATTCTGCATCAGGTATTTTACAAGCTATGACGCCTTCAGATATTGAACACTATCGTGCTCAAGGTATCGACATGGTTCAAGAATGTGCAAAAAGACATGCAGATATTGGGTGGATTCCATCAACACATGAAGAGTTTATGGTTGAGAATTTACTCGCGAGCACTTGCATCGATGTTGCTCTTTCAAGACATGTAGGCACTCTCAAGAGTGTGTACACGCCCATGGGAATGATGTATCATCAAACAGGAAAAGATTTGACACGTGTGGGTGCTATGATTGGTACCGGTGGTGTCGTCATTAAAAGTGAATCACCAAAACAACTCCTTGAGCAATCACTCAAACATGCACTAAAACCACATGAATTAAGACCTAAAAATCCCCAATATTATCTTGATCAGGATTACATTTTATCCGCCATGGGACTTCTCTCCATGGAAAATCCCACACTCGCACTCCGTATCATGAAAAAACGGATTGTCAAACTTTAGGAGAAAACTATGCACGTTGTGAACAAAAAATGGCCACTCGAAAAATTTTTATCCATGCGTAAAGAAGTTCTCGCATCATGGCCAACTGGGCAAGATCCACTTTTGGAATTAGATCAGGCGATCGAGACCTTAAGACATGTACCTGATCATAAAAACTTTGCTCTTAAATTGATGAAAGCTAAGTCAGAGTCACGCACCTATGTGCAACCTCGCGCAGGTGTCGCTCTGCTCAATGAACACATTGACCTCATGCGTCATCTCGAACAAGCTGGTGCTGATTTTTTACCATCTACGATTGATTCATACACCCGTCAAAATCGTTACGCTGAAGCTGAGGAAGGAATCATGGTCTCGCAAAAAGAAGGACGATCGATGTTAAATGGTTTTCCTGCGGTTAACCATGGTGTTCGAGCATGTAAAGAGGTTTTAGATGCTGTCAATGTCCCCCTTCAAGCACGACATGGAACACCAGATGCGCGTTTGCTTGCTGAAATCATTCACGCTGCAGGTTGGACATCGAATGAAGGTGGCGGGATTTCTTATAATTTGCCCTATGCAAAAAATATATCGCTTAGCGATTCCATCTACTATTGGCAGTATTGTGATCGTTTAGTTGGTTTCTATGAAGACCATGGCATTCACATCAACCGTGAACCTTTTGGACCACTGACAGGAACGCTTGTTCCACCCTCGATTGCCATTACGATTGGCATTATTGAGGCACTTCTTGCTGCAGAGCAAGGTGTTAAAAACATCACCGTGGGATATGGGCAGTGTGGCAACGTCAACCAAGATGTCGCAGCGATTCATATGCTCCAAGAACTTACGGAGGAATATCTTAAAAAAGAAGGCTATGATGTTTTTGTCACCACAGTCTTCCATCAATGGATGGGAGGGTTTCCTCAAGATGAAGCTAAAGCATCAGGTTTAATCGCCATGGCATCGACGGTTGCTGCTCTTGCGGGAGCAACCAAAATGATTACAAAGACTCCCTATGAATCCATTGGTGTACCCACCAAAGAGATCAATGCTTTTGGTATAAGAGAATCAAAAATGGTGATTTCACTCTTAAAAGATCAAAAAATGCCCCATTCATCCGAACTTAACATCGAAAAAGCACAGATTCGTGCTGAAGTTGATTGTTTGATGCGAAGTGTGTATGAACTCGGTGAGGGTGACCTCGCTGTGGGTACCATCAAAGCTTTTGAACAAGGCGTCATTGATGTTCCATTTGCGCCATCCAAACAAAATCAAAACAAGGTTCTCCCCGCACGCGATAATGAAGGCTGCGTGCGCATCCTTGAATTCGGTAACCTCGGAATGACCCAAGAAATTAAAGCTTTCCATAAAGCTAAACTCGACGAAAGGGCAAAAGCTGAGGGGCGTCCAATTACCTTCCAGATGACTGTTGATGACATCTATGCAGTCTCAATGGGTGAATTGATCGGTAGACCTCAGCCAAACAAAAAGCGATAACATGAAGATTACGAACGTCATTTTGACAAAAAGTTATACAGGGTTTTATTTTGACGATCAAAAAGCCATTAAAAATGATGCGACAAAAGATGGGTTTCTCTATGTAGGACAAGCGATGACAGAAGGTTTTTCGAATATTCGTGTCCCCGGTGAAGCCGTGTCGATTCAGCTTCTTTTAGACTCTGGCGATATTGGTATCGGTGATTGTGCTGCTGTACAATATTCAGGCGCAGGTGGACGAGATCCTCTCTTTTTAGCCGATGATTTTATCCCACTCATTCAACAATTCATCGTACCTCAACTGATTGGTGAAGATGTTTCAAGTTTTAGAAAAATAGCTGAAAAATATGACCATCTACACGTCAACGGACAGCGCATCCATACCGCCATTCGTTATGGCATCACACAGGCTTTGCTTTCAGCAACTGCACTTTCTACCAAGCGAAGCATGGCTGAAGTGATCAGAGACGAATACCATCCCGAGTTAAAAACACTCCATCATATTCCCATCTTTGCACAATCGGGTGATGACCGTTATAACAATGTTGATAAAATGATTTTAAAAGAAGTCGATGCTATGCCTCATGGCTTAATCAATAACGTGAAAGAAAAGTTAGGATATCGAGGTGAATTGCTCAAAGAATATATTCGCTGGATGCGTGATCGTGTTCTATCGAAGCGCGCCCATGACCATTATTTACCAACCTTTCATATCGATGTTTATGGTACGATTGGCATCGCATTTAAAAATGATTACGATCAAATCGTTAACTACTTGATTGATCTTGCAGAAACAGCAAAACCTTTCTTCTTGCGAATCGAAGGTCCTATCGATACAGGAGATCGTGAAGGCACCATGATTGCACTGCGTGAAATCACGAAGCGTCTCGATGAAAAAGGAACACCACTTGAAATTGTTGCCGATGAATGGTGTAATACACTCGAAGATATCCGTTATTTTGCTGACCAAAAAGCTGGTCATGTTCTTCAAATAAAAACACCTGATTTAGGTGGGATTAACAACATTGCTGAAGCAATTTTATATTGTAAATCCAAAAACATAGGTGCTTATTGTGGTGGAACATGCAACGAAACCAATCTATCTGCAGAAGCGACCACATCAGTTGCAATCGCATGTGAAGCAGACTTATGTTTAGCAAAACCCGCCATGGATGTGGATTCGGGTTATATGATTGTTCATAATATGATGGAACGTGTCATTGCCTTATCTGAAGCGCGTTCAAAAAAGGACTGATGATATTGTCTTACGCCAGTGCAGGAACACTCTCTTCAAATGATTGCTTCATTACGGTAGAGCATGCTGAACAGTTGGAGATCACCATTGAAAGCATCGTTTTGGATGCGTTTGGTGACCAAATTGAACAGGTGATACGCGGTGTTCTCAAACAATTAAAGATTAAAAAGCTCAAAGTGCTTGTTCAGGATAAAGGTGCACTCGACTACACCATCAAAGCACGGTTGATCACAGCACTTCATCGATTGGAGAAAAAAGCATGAAAAGAAGCCTTCTTTTTATCCCAGCCAATTCGCCTGCGATGTTGCAAAATGCCGATATTTTTGGTGCTGATGCCATCATTTTTGACTTAGAAGATGCGATTCATCCCCTCGAAAAAGATGCTGCTCGTGATTTACTCACATGCTATCTTGAACGCTTTGCATTACCCGACATGGAACTGATTGTTCGTATTAACGATCGTCAAACCCCTTATTACATCAAAGATGTCGAACGCGCTGTTCAACTGCCGATTCATACCATCATGTTACCTAAAGCACGTGAGGAAGATATCCTTGAACTGAGCGAGCGATTAACGGCTTTAGAAAAAAAGCGTAAACGGCTAGCACCTCTGATGATCATCCCCATCATTGAACGGGCTATCTCACTCTTCGAAATTGAAAAAATAGTGGCTCATGCACGGGTATCAGGTCTTCTTTTAGGTGGTGAAGATTTAACATCGGATCTTGAGGTTGAACGTACGAAACAAGGTTTGGAAATCCTTTTTGCACGTCAAATGGTGATCTATGCAGCAAAAGCCTATCGAAAAGAAGCCATCGATACACCATTTACCGATGTGGGTGATCATGTTGGACTTGTCGAAGATGCGACATATGCAAAATCCCTTGGGATGACAGCAAAATCCTGTATTCATCCGATTCAAATCGATGCCATCAACGAGGTATTTTCACCCTCTGAAAAGCAGATTACTTTTGCAAAACGTGTTTTGGAAGCTGAAAAAGAGGCTCAAGAAAAAGGGCTTGGTGTTTTTTCTGTTGACGGCAAAATGGTTGATAAACCGATCATCGAACGTGCAAAACAAGTCTTAAAGAGGGTGAAACCATGAACATGATTAAAAACAGTCTTGGTCGATTGGTTCCTGATGATTTGACACCTTTTCAAGGTGCTGATCAGATCATCAAAAAGAATAAGCGCATTTTAGTTGATGAAGTCATCGTCGGAGGTGGCAATAAACCTGTTGAAACCGATATGACAACGCTTTTTGATAAGCTCAATATCCAAGATGGTATGACGCTCTCATTTCATCATCATTTACGCAATGGTGATGGGGTCTTAAACATGGTTCTTGCTGAAATCAAGAAACGAAAACTTAAAAATTTAACACTCGCACCGAGTGCGATTTTTCCCGTTCATGAACCGATGGTTTCACTCATCAAGAATGGTGCAATCACCAATATCATCACCAATTACATCAATGGACCTGTTGCTTTAGCCATTGAACAGGGATACCTTAAAGGGATGCTGATCATGGATACACATGGAGGTCGATCTCGTGCGATTGAATCTGGTGAACTCAACATTGATGTTGCATTCATCGCGACACCCGCATGTGATAGATATGGTCACGGTAATGGTATCGAAGGTCCCTCTCAGTGTGGAACGTTGGGGTATGCCATTCCTGATCTGATGTATGCCAAACAAAAGGTTCTCATCACAGATCACCTTGTTGATCGTGTGAAGAAAATTGATCTCGATGGCCGTTATGTTCACATGATTTGTCATGTTCCTTCCATTGGTGATTCACAAGGTATACAAAGTGGTACAACCAAACCAACACGTGATCCCATTCAATTGCGTATCGCTAAAAATACAGCTCAATTAATCCATGAACTCGGTTATATCAAAAAAGGGTTCCGCTTTCAGACAGGTGCCGGAGGTACAAGTCTCGCGGTTGCTGAAGACATCAAGCATATCATGAAAGACAAAAAAATCATGGGTGCTTTCGCATCTGGTGGCATAACAAATTTCCTTGTGAAGATGCATGAAGAGGGTTTATTTGAAAAACTCTACGATGTACAGTGTTTTGATTTAGAAGCGATCAAATCTTATGGGCGCAACAAAAACCATATAATGATGAGTGCTTCAGAATATGGTAATCCCTACGCAAAGCCCATCGTCAATGATCTTGATGTCGTTGTTCTAGGTGCAACAGAAATCGATCTCGAGTTTAATGTCAATGTCACAACGGATTCATTTGGTCATATAATCGGTGGAAGCGGTGGCCATGCTGATACAGCTTATGGTGCAAAACTCACCGTCATCACCACCAATTTAATGAAATCAAGACTATCCATGATCAAAGAACATGTTACCACCATCACGACACCCGGAGAAACCGTGGATGTTTTGGTCACTGAACGAGGTATTGCGATTAACCCGAGAAGACAAGATTTAATCGATAAGTTAAAGCATTCAAAACTTCCAATCATGCCGATTGAAGACCTCTTACACATCGCCTATGATTTCACGGGTATTCCAAAATCGACCACACGAGATGGTCGAATCATCGGTTATGTCCGCTATCGTGATGGTTCCATCATCGATAGTCTCTATCAAATCAAAGGAGTTTAGCATGCCCTATCACGTTGTTTTGGCCAATACTTCCATCGAAAAAGATAAGTCTTTGATGCTACTTGAAGCATCTTCTCTTACCATGGATGAACATGTCGATGAAACATATAACCTCTATGACGGTGAGGATGTGGTGGGGACAATTTCAATCTATAGCAATGTGATCAAGATGATTGCCATTGAACCATCCCATCAAGGTGAGCAGATGACACAACATCTCCTTCACCATGTGATGCGTCTGTTTGAAGAACGTCAGATCAACAAGTATTTCATCTATACGAAACCAGAAAATAAAGTTTTCTTCACTGGATATCCTTTTTCTTTGGTCGCTGAAACCCAACATATCGCATTGCTCGAAAATAAACTCTATGCCATTGATGACCATCTACTCGCGTTGAAGACGACCATCAAACCCCATCATGGAAAACGTGCAGCGTTGGTCATGAACTGTAATCCAATCACGAATGGTCATCTCTATTTAATTGAGACATGTGCTAGAGAAAACGATCAAGTCATCATTTTTTTGGTTGAAGAAAATCGATCCGTTTTCCCTTTTCAAGTTCGATATCAACTGGTTAAAAAAGCAACTAAGCACTTAAAAAATGTGAGTGTTGTCCCTTCAACACCCTACATCATCAGTTTGGCAACTTTCCCAACCTACTTCTTGAAAGACGCAAGTGTTATCTCAAAACGTTTCATGGAATTAGATATCACCATCTTTAAACAGCACTTTTTCCCAAGCTTTGAACTCGATTATCGGTATGTCGGCACAGAACCTAAAGATGAAGCGACTCGCTTATATAATGAAACCATGCAGTCGATGTTAGGGGATAAACTTCGTATCATTGAGCGTAAAACGTATCACAATGAGCCTATTTCAGCATCTGTGATTCGACAGATGATGAGAGATCATGCCTACAAAGACATAAAAAAACGGGTTCCTCCAGTGACCTATGCGTTTTTGAAATCAAAAGAGGGGAGAGCTCTTTTCATATGAGTGATGCGATACTTGATGCACGCGAAAAGCGTGCCTCTCTTCTTTCAATGATGTTATCAAAAGGATATGATGCAGTCCTATCGATCCGTGCAAACATCCCAGGGCATCAAAAAAATACACCGGAAGCTTATATCATCGTTCGCTACTTTGAGTATTTTTTGAGAGAAAAGATTGGTTTTATTCATCACGAGCGTCTCGAAGGTGAAGATGGGCCCTATGTGTTTGCTGCTGTTGAAACCGATGAAATAAAGGTGCTAAAACAAAAACTCGTTCAAATTGAAGATGAGCTTCCATTGGGCAGACTTGTCGATCTCGACGTTTGGACTATAGAGGGTTCTCTATCGCGATCAGATCTAGGAATCAAACCTCGAAAGTGTTATCTCTGTGATCGTGATGCTCATTTTTGTGTACGCAATCGAAAACATGCACTTGATGATGTATTGGCTTTTATCAAGCATACGGTGAAGGCACACCTGATCATGGATATGCAACAAATGGCTAAAGATGCGATGATGCGTGAACTCAATTTAGAGGATAAGTTTGGACTTGTCACGCCTACTAATTCTGGTTCTCATCATGATATGACCTATGATCTGATGATTCAAGCACAGGATGTCATTTTGCCCTATCTTGCGAAACTTTTTGAATTGGGTGGCTCAGGACTCGAACATTATCGATTGATGGATCTTGGTCGTCCGATTGGAGTCGAAGCTGAAAACGCGATGTTTGAGGTAACACATGGTGTCAATTGCTACAAAGGTCTTATCTTCATTCTTGGCTTAGTTATGCTATCTTCAGGCTACATCCTTTCACATCATCACGATTTCAATCATCTCTTTTTGACCATTCAACTCCTCGCAAAGCCTCTGTTAGATGATTTTGAAAAAAGGCCGATCTCATTTGGAGAAAAAGCCTATCATGAGCATCAAATCATGGGGGCACGCGGTGAAGCAGCACTCGGATTACCTTCTGTCCATCATGCACTGCGCATCATGGATCAAAGACCACTGACAGATGATCTTCTTCGTGAAATTTTACAGCTCTTGATTCGCTCCACCGATGATACTGTCTTATTGAAACGTGCTGGTTCCTTTGAAAAATACTTAGCAGTAAAAAAGAAAATTGCTTTGCTTGATGTACATGATCTTGTTGCAGTCAGACAATTTACCCAAGAAGCGATTGATGAAAAAATCAGTTTTGGAGGTTCTGCGGATCTTCTGATTGCCACACTCTTCATGCATGAGCTTCAAAAACATTACTTCTAATGAAAAACGTACGACATCTATCGTACGTTTATTTTTTCTAGAAGGCTTCTGAAACTGTTTTTCCTTGCATATGTAAGATTAAGTAATCTGGACCGCCTGCTTTTGAATCGGTTCCACTCATATTGAATCCACCAAATGGTTGATAGCCTACGATAGCACCGGTGCATTTGCGATTCAAGTAGAGATTCCCAACATGAAATTCTCTTCTTGCTTGTTCTAGATGCATCCGATTACGTGAAATGACAGCCCCTGTTAAACCATATTCTGTGTTGTTTGCGACCTCAATCGCTTCATCAAATGATCGGACTTTACAAACAGCTAAGATAGGACCAAAGATTTCTTCTTGCATCAATTTAGAATCCGGTGCCAAGTCTTTATATATCGTCGGCTGTATAAAATATCCCTTGGTACCATCAGCAACCCCACCAATAACTTTTTTGCCTTCCTGATCTCCAATTTCAAAGTAGGATGAAATCTTTTTAAAAGCATTGGCATCATTGACAGGTCCCATGAATGTCTGTGGTAGTGTCGGATCACCGACAATCAACGTCTTCGTGATATTCGCCATTTTATCGATCACGGCATCATATACTTTTTCATGAATGATTGCACGGCTACACGCTGAGCATTTTTGTCCTGAAAAACCAAACGCTGATTTCACGATGGCATCAGCTGCTAAATCGAGATCAGCATCCTCATCCACGATGATAGCATCTTTACCACCCATTTCAGCGATGACTCGCTTCAGCCATATTTGCCCTTTTTGGACTTTGGCTGCTTTTTCATAGATCGACATGCCCACTTCTTTTGAGCCTGTGAACGAAATAAAACGAATTTTAGGGTGATTAACGATATAATCACCGATGACTGCACCTGATCCAGGAATGAAGTTTGCAACACCTGCAGGTAAACCTGCTTCTTCTAAGACTTCAACAAACTTATATGCGATGACTTGCGTTGTTGAAGCGGGTTTAATCAACACGGTATTTCCTGAAACGATGGCAGCTGAGGTCATACCCGTTAATATAGCAAGTGGAAAATTCCAAGGTGAAATGATGGCGCCTACGCCTAGAGGAATGTAGGTATATTCATTTCGTTCCATGTCTTTTCGCGATAAAACAACATCATCGATGTGAGTGAGTTGAAGCATTTGACGTCCATAATACTCGAGAAAATCGATGGCTTCTGCAACGTCAGCATCCGCTTCTGCCCATGGTTTTCCAGCTTCTTTGGTCATGAGTGCTGCAAACTCAAACTTACGACGACGAATAATGCCAGCCGATTTGAAAAGGACATCAGCACGAACTTTTGGATCAACCTTTTTCCAAGTCTCAAAGGTTTTAAGTGCGACTTGCATCGCAAGTTCTGCCTCTTCAAGTCCAGCTTGAGAAATGGTACCCACCACTTCACTGAACTGAGCAGGATTTAAAGAAACCATCTGTTTACTGGTCTTGATCCGTTTCCCTCCAATGATTAAATCATAGGTGTGACCCAGATAACTTTCAACTGTTTTTAACCCTTGTTGATATTTTTTAATGTTCGCTTCTTGTGTAAAATCTGTAAGCAATTCTGTTTGATAGGGATAAATCGCCATGTCAACTCTCCTTTTTTTAAACGACTGATTTTTCGGTATGGATGATGTCTTGATCTTTGAATCGGTGGATATCGAGTGAGGTCATATCCATCGATGGTGTTTCTCCTAAAATGATCTCTGAAAGCAATAACCCTGTCATTGGGGCTAGCATGAAGCCGTGTCCACTAAACCCACAAGCCATGTAGAAACCTTTGCATTGATCGGTTCCACCTAGAATGGGTTGACGATCGGGTGACATGTTATACGATCCACCCCACTGTCTGACGACACGAAGTTCAGCAACCTTTGGCATGATATCGACAAGTGTTTTTGACATCAGATCTAAGAAAGACCATGTGGATTCAATATGATGGTTTCTTTCTACATGTGGATTGCTGCGACCCATGAGGAATGCGCCATGAGGAACTTGCTGGCAATAAATATTTTTTGAAAATGACATCACCATAGGACCTTGCATCTTTTCAACCGGTTCAGTTGCCAGTATTTCATGATTTTCAGCATATACAGGGATATCTACCCCCGCCATTTGACCTATTTCATACGAATATCCACCAGCAGCATTGACCAAAATCGTTGTGTCATAGACGTTTTTATTGGTGATGATGCGTTTCACTTGGTGATTTTCAACGATGATTTCTTTCGCTTCTTCAAAGAAGGAGAAGGTGACACCCAATCGTTTTGCTGCAAGCATGTACGCTTCTGTCATTTTAAAGGGATTGAGATGTCCATCGGTTTGACAATAGGTTGCACTATAAAAAGCTTCTGGATTCAAATGAGGAACTATCTTTAGTGCTTCCTCTTTGGTCAATTGCTTTGAAGGAATGCCCAACCGATTTTGTAAGGCAACATTCTTTGTAAATTGCTCATGTTCATTTTGAGAGGTTGCTAAAATGAGATAACCTTCTTGCTTAAATTCAAGATCACCATGATAATCAAGAATCTCTTTTGCATGCTCAAAAAATTCAATACTTTTTTTCGCAAGGAGACAGTTCATTTCAGTCGCCCATTGTTGACGAACGCCAGCACCACAACGACCGGTTGCACCGCTTGTAAAATAGCTTTTATCGATGACATGAATGTCCTTCATGCCTTTTTTTGCAAGATTATAGGCGATCGATGCACCACTAATTCCTGCACCAATGATCAAACAATTAACGTTCATCGTCTTGATCCTCCGCAATCTTTTTAAGAGGTACACCCATCACGAGTGGTCTGACTTTATGAACGGGTATTTCTTCCACTGATTTTCCGAGGAATTTAGCGATTTCACGCTGAATGAGATGTCCACACGTATTGGCTTGACAGGGTCCCATACCGACACGAAGAAGTCGTTTTAAATCTTCAAATGTGGTATAACCTTGTTCTAATAATTGATGAATTTGTTTTAATGATACATCTTCACAACGACAGATAATGACGTCTTCTTTTCTCATAATCTTACCCTCACCGTCACAAAATCATAAAGATAGTCAACAGGCACACTGACTGTCACAACAGCTGTATGATCTGTCTTTGATGAGATAGCAACTTGCTCGATTAAGGCATCGCAAATGATCTCTCCAATGCGATTAATACCATCCCAGATCTGACCTTTCTCAGGCATGGGTAAAAACTCGTATGGAATTTTAAAGACTGCACGATCACCCTTTATCTGTGCAATAACTATGGCAAGTCCTGGACAACTGGGGACACACACCGCACAACCTGTGCATAAATCAGCGTGCAACTGCGGTTGTTTATTGATATTTTCACCAATTTCAATCGCATCAAATGGGCATGAAGTTGAACAAGGATTACAGGGAATATCTTCGTAACACTCGAGAATAGCTTTAGGTTTGATCAATACTTTTCGATCAGGAAAACGTGAAAGAACTTGATCTTTTGTTGGTATACCGGTTTTATTGAGCATGGATGTCGTCCTTTCTCAGTTTTTCGAGTCCTATTTTAGTCTTAATTCCAAATGGACCGTTGCGTAACATATCGAGTTCGTATTCGTATTTTTCTTTCAATGCATCTGAATCGGGATGAGGTCTTTGCATATCGGTTGCGACATAGAGTCCCGTCAAGTAACCTTCCATCATCGCAGAACTTGCTTCTTCAATGCCCACAGCGTCGCCACATGCATAAATACCTTTAACCGTGGTTTGATGATGGTCATCGATGATAGGGACAAAACCCCCTAATTCGTTAATATATTTCGTTTTTGCATTGACCATGGATAAAAGTTGATGCATCGGGGATAACCCAACAGAAATACAGAGTGCATCAAGAGACATGATGCGTTCTGTTCCGAGTAAAGGTTGCCATTTGGCATCCAAATCGATAAGTTCTACAGCTTCTAGATGATCTTTCCCCATCGCACGTTGCACCGTTGTCGATGTCCAAATGGGAACACCAAGACGTCTTATCTTTGATGCGTGCACTTTGTATCCACCGATGGTAGGTGCAGCTTCAACGATACCTTTTACATGAACACCAGCTTGTAGGAGTTGATAAGAGACGATGAGTCCAATGTTACCACTACCTACCATGATAATCTCTTGACCGGGTAAAACACCGTACAAATTCATCAGTGTTTGGACAGCTCCAGCACCATAAATACCGGGTAAATCATTGTTTTCAAAGGCTAAAAACTTTTCACTCGCACCTGTAGCCACAATGATTCGATCCGCTTGATATCGTGTATATGTTTCATGTTGATATACGGTAACAACGCGATCGGGATATAGTCCGACTACGGTTGCTTCTTTTAGAATAGTGATGTGGGGATGATGAATCACTTGATCGATTAAAATCTTTGCAATATCAAAGCCACGTGTTTTTGCGTATTGTGCTTTTGAACCAAAAAACTTATGGGTCTGTTTGATCAGTTGCCCACCAAGTTCAGGACTTCGATCAATAATCAAAACATCAATACCTGCTTCAGCTGCCATTTTTGCAGCACATAAACCTGAAGGTCCACCACCTATGATGATGAGTTCGTGATGTTTCATCGGATGACCCCCTTATCAGTCTGTCTTTCAATAATCATGCCGGCGACGAGTGGTGTGATACATGTTCGAACATTCGGAACTCCATTGACCATCATGTTGCACGATGCACAATTACCAATAGCACAATAAAAACCGCGTGGACGGTCTTTTTTGATTGAATAACTGAGTGTGGTCACTCCGAGTGCATGGAGTGCAGATGCAATCGTATCACCTTTATAACCAACAACGTGTTGACCTTCAAAAATAAAAGGAATGGGTTCCTTTTTGGGAAAGTTTAAAATGGGGTGCTTATCAATGCGCATAGATCCTACCTGTCTTTTCGTTACATTGTTACTTTTATTCTATCACATAAATATGTGATAAGGAAGGGTCTTTTAAAAACGCTTTCATTTTTATAAATAAAAAAGAGGGTTGCCCCTCTTTAAAGGATTGTTAAGATTTCTTTAAGATCATGGATCACATGATCAGCATCTTTAAATTCACTGATGTGTCCATATCCATAGGCACAACCGATGGTGATTGCACCATTGGATTGACCAGTCTCAATATCTAAATAACGATCTCCAATCATGACCATAGGCTGCTTTAAACGCGACTTGATGTGCGCAAGAATGTCCTTTTTCGGCAGGAAATGATACATCTCTGAACAAATCATTTCATCAAAATATTGGTCAAGTTGAAAGGCTTTTCTCATTGTTTCCATATAATAATTTTTTGAGTTAGAGAGATAAATCAATGTATATCCTTTATTTTTTAGCGCTTGGAGAACTTCGCGTGCATGTGGATATAATTGCGCCTGATTTTTTTCAATCGCCTCTAGCATGGCATCACTGATGATTTGACTAGCTTTTAACATGACGTCATCTTCCAAACCAGGCATGAACATTCTCCACATATCTTTGGGGTTCATACCTATAAAATGCTTGACGTCATCTTGTGTTATGCTTTGATGAAGTGTGTAACCTTGATTCTTCAGATAATCAACACTTTTCAACAGTGCAGGGTAATAAATGACGATACTCTCATGCAAGGTCCCATCCCAATCAAAAATGATGGTTTGTGGTTTTTGCATAAGATTTAGTCTTTAAACTTAAGCATGTGACCCATTTTTTCTTTTTTGGTTCTCATGTAAAGTTCATTGCGTTCATTGTGATTGAGTTGGATGGGTTCACGTGATGTAATTTCTAAACCGTGACCAGTTAAACCTTTTAGTTTGAGTGGATTATTGGTCATCAGTTTCACTTTGGTAACTCCCAAATCAGATAAGATTTGTGCACCAATGCCGTAATCTCTTAAATCTTCATCAAAACCCAATGCAAGATTGGCCTCAACGGTATCCATCCCTTGATCTTGAAGACCATATGCTCGAATCTTATTGATTAAACCGATTCCACGACCTTCTTGACGCATGTAAAGTAAAACGCCTTTTCCTGCTCTTTCAATCTTATCTAAAGCGGCTTGAAGTTGCTCACCACAATCACATTTCAACGAGCCAAAAGCATCACCCGTTAAGCATTCTGAGTGGACACGAACTAACACTTCATCACCAGGTTTGATATCACCTTTAACTAATGCAACATGATGTTCGCCATTTAATGCATTTTCAAAACCAATCATGCGAAATTCTCCATGTGAAGTTGGAAGATTAGCTTCTGCAGCACGTTTGACTAAGCTTGCATCCTTTTTACGATATTCAATCAATGAAGCAATGCTAATCATCATCCAACCGTTGGCTAAAGCGAGATCTTTGAGTTCATCGATCTGATAAAGAACTCCGTTGGATTTGATCATTTCAACGGTTAACCCCGCGGGATAAAGACCAGCCATTTCGGTTAAATCCATGATTGATTCAGGGTGACCGGCACGCTTTAGCACACCACCTTGACGTGCAACAATCGGGAAGAGTGAACCATGTTGTTTAAAATCAGCTGGTTTTGCATCTTGGGATACCAAACGCAAAATCGTTTTTTCTAATCGTTTCAAGCCTTCATCTGATGACTGTGATAAATCTATGGTTAATCGCGTTGCATGTTCACTGATGATGGAACGTTCATAGGTCGCTGGTATCTCTAATTCATTGAAACGTTCCTTCATTCCAACAATTGAAAAAGCACCTTCAGTCAGTGATCGAAAAGATTCTAACCACGATGCAGAGACATGTTCAGCTGCCATCACTATTTCTCCAACGTTATCATCATCGTCATCATCAATCACGATGATAGGTAATCCCTTTTTAATGGCTTCAAGAGCCTGTTCAACGGTATGACATTTCATGTTTATTTTTCCTCCTGGTTTGTAAAATAACCTTCAATCATGAGATCATCATCAAAGGATCTATATCTGATATTGTTTAATAAATAGGCGTCTTTCATCATCGATATGCCATCACCACCAACGGGTGTAAGTGCTTCTTTTCCACCGATGATTTTGGGTGCGATAAAGACATAAGCTTTATCAACAATCTGTGATTCAATCGCGGTGGCATGAAGATAGGAACCACCCTCAATGAGCACACCATCAATCTTTTGTTCGCCAAGATAGGTCATGAACATCTCAAGATTAAAGGAATGCATGGGCTGTTGAATGATGCGAACACCACGTGATTCATAGTCTCTAAAGCGTTTAGATTCAATCTTTTGATCGATAATCAGCCATGTCGGTTGAACCTTGGCTGATGTCACCACATAACTTGTTAAAGGTGTGTTGAGTTCGGGATCGATGACCAATCGAATGGGATGACGTGAGGGCGTGTTATTTCTTCTCGTATCCAAATGTGGATCATCAGCAATCACCGTGTTAACACCAACCATAATCGCCATGTATTGATTGCGTAATTCATGTACAAAAGCCCGTGATTTTTCATTCGTAATCCATTTGGAATCGCGTGTTTTTGTAGCGATTTTACCATCTAGGGTCATCGCATATTTGATGGCAACAAAAGGCTTTTTTTGTTGAATATACTTTAAGAAAATTTCATTTTGTCGTCTTGCTTCATCTTCGAGTATTCCACTTTCTACTTCAATACCAGCATCTTGGAGCAATTTGACACCTTTACTGTTGACCAGTGGATTGGGATCGAGTTGACTGATAAAAACACGCTTGATCTTTTTCTCGATAATTTTTAGTGCACAAGGTGGTGTTTTGCCATAGTGAGAACAAGGTTCTAATGTGACATACATGTCCGCACCTTCGACATCCTCAGTGGCGTGAAGAAATGCATTGACCTCTGCATGTGCGTGACCAAAACATTCATGGTACCCTTCACCGATGATTTTGCCATCTTTAACGATCACAGCACCAACCAAGGGATTGGGATTGACAAATCCTTTGCCCTTTTCTGCAAGTTCGAGTGCACGTTTCATGTACATGATGTTTTCATGATGACTCATAGGATTCACCATCACCATCTTCACGATGGATTTTATTTAATATTGCATAGAGTTGTTTTGCATCTTCTTCATTCACAGCAAACGATTGGAAAACCTCAAAAGGGATATTTTTAGCCTCTTTTGCTAATTGTTTGCCTTGCTCTGTTAAGTCAATCCAAACCTTTCGTTCATCTTTATCATCGCGTGTACGCTGAATACGCCCATCTGCTTCGAGTTTTTTGAGAAGAGGTGTGAGTGTGCCAGAATCCAGGGATAGACGCGCTCCTAAATCGGATACCGTTTGATGGTCTTCTTCCCAAAGTGCAATCATGGTCACATATTGTGTATACGTCAATTTGAGTGGATCAAGGAATGGCTTATAATGCTTGATGACTTGTCGTGAACTCGAATAAAGAAGGAAGCATAACTGATCATTGAGCTTCCATGTCATTTAAATCACCTCTTCAATGTAGGGTGCAATCTTATCGGGGGTAAACCCAGGACCGAAACGGTGAATGACTTGCCCTTGGCGGTTAACGAGGAACTTGGTGAAATTCCATTTGATGGAGGTGTTGGGTAATAAACGTGATAACAATGTGTTCTTCCCATGATCACCTAAATCTTTCTTTTTTTCGTTTCTTAAATACTTATAAAGAGGATGTGCTTGTTTACCATTGACATCAAGTTTAGCAAAAGTCTTGAACTGTGTACCATAATTAAGTTCACAAAACGACTTCAGTTCTTGATCAGTCCCTGGAGCTTGATTCATAAACTGGTTGCATGGAAAATCTAGTATTTCAAAACCTTTCTTGCGATATGTCTCATAGATCTTCTCAAGACCTTCATACTGTGGCGTTAGGCCACACTTGGTTGCTGAATTAATAATCAACAATACTTTTCCTTCGTATGCTTTGAGTGATACTTCTTTTTGATCAACATCTTTCACTGTAAACTGATAAACTGACATATTTAATCCTCCGAGTTAAATCTATATTTTATACAACTTAATTTTATCAAATATAATTGTATAATCAAATCATTTGCTTTTTAAAAAATGAACCCATCTATAGGGCTCATTTCTTATGTTTTTGAATCAAATCGAAAGCAATCAATGCCGATTGATAAATCGTCGGTAATCCACTACCTGGATGTGTTCCACCACCAACCAAATAAAGGTTTTTAAATTCTTCAAAACGATTATGTGGTCTTAAAAATAGCATTTGATCCAAGCCGTGCGCTAAATTGAAAACCGCACCACGATAGATATGTTCTTTTTCTTGCCAATCATGTGGTGTGTAAATCATTTCTTCTTCAATAAGTGGTTCAAGGTCAATACCATGATGCTCTTTAATCATATTCAAGACCATATCTTTCATCTGCATGTTATGTGCATCCCAATCTGTGACATGATGCATATTGGGAACCGGGACGAGAATGTAGAGTGAACTCTTACCTTGCGGTGCGAGTGTCTCATCGATTCGACTGGGGTTGTGCACATAGATGGATAGATCATCGGTTTTTTTACCATCCATGAGGGTATGAAGATAAGCATCATAATCCTTGGAGAATATGATCTCATGATGAGGAAAATCGAGCATTTGATGAATACCTAAGTAAAGCATCCACGTGGAAACCGAGTATTTTTTCTTTTGTAGTTTTTCAGGGGTATATTTTTTGAGGTGTTTTGGGTTGAAAAGCGATGTCATGCCATATGCAAAATCAGCATTCATGATGCAAAGATCCGTATCTATCTCATCACCCTTTTCCGTGATGACGCTTTTGACTGTTTGATGTTCAACCACAACTTCTTTGACAGGTGTTGAAAGGTTCAATCGGCCACCGCATGAAATAAATAATTTTGCCATCGTTTCATTGATCTGATTAAGACCGCCTTTGACATGGTACAAGCCACCTGCATGTTCGAGAAAGGGTAAAATGGTGAAAATGGAAGGTGCTTGATAAGATGCCATGCCCAAATATTTTGCTTGAAAGGATAAACTGTGAATGAAATGTGGGTCTTTGCTATAAGCAGATAACATCTTATACACCGATTGAAAAGGATGTGCGTAGGGTGCTGCTTTTAAAACATCCTTTCGAAAGAGATGAAAGATGTTGGGAAATGGTTTTTCAAGAATCGATTTAATTGCACCAAATTTTTGATGTTGATCATCCATCCACTTCAGATAAGCATCTCCTAAACCGGGATGTAAATCATCAAATGCATTGACGTTATCGTGTGGGTCTTGCCTGATTTCAAGCGTATGTTTTGGATAAACCAAGCGATACAGTGGATCCAGTTTGATGAGCGAGAGTTCCTGATCAAGATCAAATCCAGAGCGCTTAAATACAGTTCTTAATACATCGACATACATGAGGAATGTAGGTCCCATGTCGAAATGATAATCACCCAATGTGATTTTTTTACTACGTCCACCGACGCGATCATCCTTTTCAAAAATGGTCACATCATAACCCTGTTTGATAAGCATTAAACCTGCAGCTAACCCGCCAGGACCAGCGCCAATAATGACTACTTTTTTCATGTTCTTAAACGGGCATCTGCATCTTTAAATTCTTGAATGAAACGCCGCATTTCCTCCATTAATACAGTATCAGGTGCACCTTTGAGCACCATGCCATCCAAATACATCATCGACTTAATGATGGGAAACATTCCTTTTTCAAACACCATACCTGAATGGACACCTAATTTGATGGTTTCCATCATTTTGCGTGTCAAACTCACCTCTGAGACGGTTTTTCCAGCAAAATCATGGTAGAGATCTAACATTTTTTGATGATAAATATCAAACTGCTTGCCAGAGATTTCTTGATCAGCCATATGATTGAGTGCATGCGCACACCCATCGTAATCGTATTCAGATAAGAAGGTCATAAACTCAAATAGACCCGCTTGAATCTTTGGACCAACTTTCGAAATTGCACCTGTATCGATAAAATAATAGTCTTGACCTTTGACGATCAGATTTCCTGGATGAAGATCTCCATGGAATGTACCTATCAAAAAGATGTAAAATCCATGGATATGAAAGATTTCTAAAATATCGTTAAAAGGCATCTTTTTTGCCTTCAAAAGATCATCTGCAGTCGGTCCATCGATGAACTCAGAAACCAAAACATGTTCCGATGATAGATCTTCATAGATTTTGGGAAACTTCAAACGTGAAAGATCAAACTTCTCCTTATTCTTTTCATAAATATCTTTGAGAATCTTACCGTGTGCGATTTCATTTCGTAAATCGAGTTCAGCTAAGGTGTATGCTTCAATGTGTTCAAGGATACCGACAGGATCAGCAACTTTAGCAAGCTTAGGATAAAAGAAAATGACGAATTTGATTAATCGTCGCAAGGATTTTACATCTTTTTCAAATGACTTTTTAAAGTCTTTTTTAATGACTTTGACAACAACGCTTTCACCTGTTTTGAGCGTTGCAAGGTGAACTTGCCCCACTGAAGCACTTCCTAGTGACTTTCTTTCGATGGATAAAAACGATTCATGCCAAGTGGGTGTGGTGTAACTATGAAGTAAATCAAAAAAATTTTCTTCTTTAATCGGTGTTGTGTGGGTATAAAGCTGCGCAAGATGTGTGCATGTTTCTTCGCTTAAAAAGTCGATTCTTAAGGCGAAAGTTTGCGCGATTTTGACCGCTAATAATCCCTTTTTTTGAATGTAATCCAAATCAGGAAGTTTTCTTGAGAAAATCATTTTAAATAACTTGATAAACACCAGCCAGCGCATCGTATTCCTCCACCTTGTCTATAGTTTACCAAACAATAATAAAAAATGTCACCCATTACACTTTTTGTGAACGTCGTATGGTTTCAAGTAAAAAAAGGATTGCAGTCAAAGACCAAAGTGATGATACGAGCACGTACAAGAGTATCGTGGTGTGATGTGTAGAATCTTCTGGTAAGCCCTCTTCAAAGCGTAACTCAATCGATAAAGCCTCTTCTGGAGAAAGTGTCAATTGTGCTTCTCTTGATAAAAGCATCCCTTGATAATACCATCCTGCAACATGATAACCCGTCTTGGCGACACCTTCAAAAGTCACGGGCAAATCGTGATAGTAGTGGTCAACTGCATGCCCTGATGTATCCATTTTACCCAGAATCTGAACCGATCCTTTGGAGGCATCAAAATCGATTGAAACGTGATGTTTTTCTGATAAACCCAAATAATTCTCCATGGTTTCCATCATCACCGCTTGCCGACCATCAGCAAATGCATACATTCGATCAACATAGGTCATCCATGTATCCATCGATGCTGGATATCCCCATCTTTGGATGTGCTTTTCCATGTCAGGTGTATAGAGTTCAACCCAGTCATCCAATTCATCGGTGATACGCGTTTCATCAAAAACAGTTTCTAAAAGTTCTTTCATGCGATAGACAAACTGTGCTTTGAACTGATCATTTTTAAGTAAACTTGTGAAGAGTTTGCCAGTCTTCCAATTCTGACCTGTCAGTCGTTCAAAACTGTTGACATCGGGTGTTGTTGCACCCCATGATATGCCAAAAGAGGCATCCAAATCATTGATGATAAAACGCCATCTTCCATCATGTCCATAAGCTGCACTCGGTTGATAGCTTGTATTTTTTCGCCAATAAAGGATGTTGTTTTGTGGCCAGTCGACATTCCCCATATACAGTTGACTAATCATATAATCGATGTAGTTGTCTGTATCAAGCCAGCGTTGAACATTATGATATTTTCGATCATCTGAAAGATCTTGAAGTGTTGCGTATTGATACAAGCGCTGATAGTGCAATTGCCCACTTCGACTTCCATCTTCCATGTAAGCATGTCCTGTTAAAATCGTCACCTGGCGTTCATTAAGACCATAATGATCATCAAGATAATTTGTATCGATGCGTTCTCGAATATTTCGAATTCCAAAGTACTCACCGTTGATGAACAGGATCACAGGACGACTGTTTTGCAAATCAAGAGTAAGTGGCTTAAGGATATGCTGTGCGAAGGCTTCACCAAAGAATGTATACTGGTAACTTTGTCCACCATTTCTTAGTACAAGACGTTTAAATGAGGTGATCTCTTCATCAGCGAAAAAAGGATATTCAAAACGATTCTGTTCATCATATTCAGTTCGTGCATAAAGACGGTAACTCTTGATCGGATATTTTCGTGATAATCCACCGTGAAGACGAATACCTGCATCTTGCGACATCACACGCAAGCCTGTTGGTTCAAAAAGTTCGACATGAATGGGTCTTTCCCAGTCATCACCACGCATGAAATAATTACCTGTTCGATTTTGATGACCAGCTTCATCCAGTGATGAGTCATAGTGTTTTCCCATGATACTGATTCCTGTGTTGTAATCATAAAGATTCTTTGGGTCTGTTATGATAGACATCACTAAAAAACGATAGTATTCATCGATCTTTTCACTGACAAAATAAGTTTCAGTCAACACATCACTTTTTTTCTTTCCCGTTAAATCATAAGCCATAACTTTCAATATGGTCGCTTGAAAGATATCATCTTTTGGTGAAATCCAATACAGTGGGGATGTCCGAATCAATGATAATGGGGTTGGAATGGTTGTTGTATGTTGATCAATCACAAATTCTTCTCCCGTGGCTTCAATCCATTGTTCTTCGATCAGAAGGGGTGCAATATAACGGTTTGAAGAAGATGTGGGTGTCGTACCATCCAGCGTGTAATAGACGATAGTGTTTGGTTTTGGATTGATTGTCAATAAAAAAGAGGTGTTGTAAAATCCGCCAAGATGTGAAAGTGTGGGGGTATAATCAGTCGTTTGGTCTTCAGTGAGTGCTGTTGCTGAAAAACTTGATAAAAAAAGACTCGATAGAATCATCAAGCATACCATCAACGTTTTTTTCATGCACTCACCCCTTTTCTTTATTTTACCATACCATAGAGAGCTGGATGTTCGTATTCTCCTTATTAAAATTGAACAAAAAGCGAAGACTACAAAGTCTCCGCTCCAGGTTTAATTTGTGAACGATAAATGTTGGCGTAAACACCATTTTTTGCCAGCAAGTCCTTGTGCTTACCCTCTTCAACCTTAATCCCATTTTCTAAAACAACAATTTTATCGGCATTTTTAATGGTCGACAAACGGTGTGCAATCACAATCATCGTTCGACCTTTCTTGACCGTCTCGAGCGCTGTTTGTAACATGGTTTCTGTTTCTGTATCGATGTTTGCTGTTGCTTCATCCATCACGAGAATCACCGGATCATGAACAACGGCTCGGGCAAATGATATGATTTGCTTCTCTCCAACCGATAAATTTCCACCACCACGCGTAATCTTGGTATGAATACCCTGTTCAAGTTTATCAAGAAGTTTTCCACCTCCGATATCTCTTAAGATGCGTTCAACTTCTTCATCGGAGACTTGCTGACCAAATCGCACGTTATCTGCAATGGTCCCTTTAAACATCGCTGGATCTTGCAAGACAATACCGACATGTGTGCGATACGTTCGCTTAGAATACGTTCTAATATCAACGCCATCGACATAGATTGTTCCCATATCATAATCTTTCATGTCGTAGAAACGCATCAATAGACTCATCAGTGAACTCTTACCCGATCCTGTATGACCCACAAGACCAACCATTTGACCTGGTTTAATTTCAAGATCAATGCCTTTTAAGACCGGATTATCTTGATGGTATGAAAACCAAATGTTATCAAATTTTACATGTCCTTGAAAACGAGGAATAAGCTCAAATGAGCCATCCTCTTGATCACCATCAATAATCTTAAAGATGCGATCAGTTCTGACCATGGAATGCTCGAGGTTACCGATTTCACGAAACAGGGTTCCAACAGGTTCAATGAGACGCGATAAGTAATCGTTATAAGCATAGATAATTCCCGCAGAAACCACAAAACCTGAAATGGTTAAATACCCATGACCGAAATAGAGCACAATGACTGATGTGACCAAAGCCCCAATTAACCGGATCATGTTCCACCCAATCGATAAATGCAAAATATTCTCTTTCACTTTTTCTTGCATAAATTCATCCGATAGGGTATTAAAACGGTCTTCTGTTTGTTTTCTAAAATTAAAAATCTGAAGAATGTTGATGCCATTGATGATTTCGTTAAGCTGTGCTGTAATCATCGATGCTTGTTCATTCACTTTGACAGCGATTTTATTCAACCGCTTGGTGAAATATTTTAACCATACATAAACCACAGGAAAAATCAAAAAGGTCATCAGTGCTAACCGTGCATCCAAATAGAACATACCAATATAAGCGAAGACAACTGCCATGGTGGCATTCACGAGTAAGTTCATGATGGTTGAAAAAAGATTCATCATGCCACCCACATCACTGATGATTCGATTTGCAATCTTTCCGGCAGGTTCTGTTTCAAAATAAGTCATCGGCATTCTTTGAAGTGATTTCACAGCATCTTTTCGAGCATCACGGACGATATTGACGTTGATCATCGATGTCGTGATGCGCTGAATGTAGGTAAAAATCGTCTGTAAGAAAAATCTTGCTGTCAAAAGAATGATTAAAATGACTAAAGGTCTAACAAAAGGTTGATAGAAGGCAAGAACTTCATCTTTTTCCATGCGTTCAACCTGATAAATCTCTGTCAGTCCTTCTTGGCTGGTAACTGTCAATGTTGTTCCTGAGAATGATTTATTACCATTGATGACGTGATCTTCAACAAAATAATACTTTCCTCGATAGATGACAACCGATACAACCGTATCTGAGGTACTTTCTTGAGAAAAATAACGTCCTTGATAGCTGACTTGATGATCACTTTCATCCACTTCATACCATGGTCTTTCAATACCGACCAGATAATCATCTAAAATGGTTTTAACGATCAGGGGTGCAAGCAAACCTAAAGCTTGAATAATAAGCATCGCTGATAAGGTAATGACAAGCAATTTTTTATATTTGGCGATGTAACGCCATACTTTTTTCATTGTTTTCATGGCGTCACCTACTTCATCGTCATTTGCTGGATGTATTGATACTTGTACCAGCCTTCTTGACGGAGCAATTCTTCATGCGTACCACGTTGTGTGATTTTCCCACCCTCAAGCACTAAAATCATATCCGCATCACGCACAGCCGAAAAACGGTGTGCCACGATGATATTGGTTTTTCCTTTGCGGAAGTCTTTCAAGTGGTTGATGATGGTATCCTCTGTTTTTGCATCCACAGCAGAAAGAGAATCATCAAGAATAAGAATTTGAGGATCTTTAATGAGTGCACGTGCAATCGATAGGCGTTGTTTTTGCCCACCAGAAAGTGTAGCTCCTGCTTCTCCGACCATGGTGTTCATATCGTGCTGTAAATAATGAAGATCCTTTTCGAAATCAGCAATCTTGACGGCCTTGTCGAGAGCTTCGATGGTCGCTTTAGGGTTACCAATCATGATGTTTTCTTCGACAGAACGTTTGAAAAGCATGTGCGATTGTGGAACATAACCCACAAGGTTGCGTATCGCTTCGATTTTATATGTTTCAATTGACGCACCGTCGATAAAAATCTCTCCATCTGTGACCTTGAATTCACGAAGAAGTTGTCGGATCAGGGTTGATTTACCTGCACCTGTGGGACCAACAATGCCCAACGTTTCACCATTTTTGATGGTAAAAGAGATGTTTTTAATGACCGGTTGTTTATCAAAAGGATACTTAAATGTCACGTTTTTAAATTCGATGACTTTAAACGCGACGATCGGTTTCGAATCGGTTTCATCATGGACAACAGGCATTTGTTTCATGATTTCATCAAAACGATCAACTGAAATCGTTGCATTATTAATCTGTGTAAAAATACTAGAAATCGATATGATGGGCATAAAAAGCATGCCTACATAAGACACGAATGTAATCAATCCACCCAATGTCATCTGTTGTTGCATGATGTAATAAATGCCAAAGGCAAACGCTAAAATGTAGGTGATGCCATAGATCACTTCGAAGAGGGGGTTAAACCAGTTTTCAAACCGCACAATATAACGCCAAGATTCGATATCAGCATTGATCGCTTTATATTGTTTTTCTAAATCATTTTCTTCTTGGACATAGGCACGAATTGCGCGTTGTCCTTCAACCGATTCCAATACTTTTTCTGTCATGTCAGCATAGATTTCGCGATGCTTTTTAATATATTGACGCTTTTGATTGCGAATCACATTTAAAATCGTTAATCCGATGGGCATGATGGTCACGGAGATCAGCGTCAATTTCCAACTGATTGTAAAAGCCATGACACTGATGGCGAACAAAATCAAACCGACGTTAAAAACAATACCTTCAAGCATCGATGATGCTGCTTGAGTAATCGCATCCAAGTCCGCGGTGACACGGGCGATCAAATCTCCTTTTTCAAACTTTTCATAGAATTGGGAGTCCATATCAAAGAGATGAGATAAATACTTCTGTCTCATTTTAAACGAGAGTGTTTGTGCAGTTTTTTGGGAGAGATGGTTATAAATAAAACTTAGAAAATAACGTGTGATTGGAAGAAGTGCTAAAAAGAGGACGAGCCAAAAAAGCGATGTTTGTGTCAGCTCTCCTGAAATGATGGTATCAATAGAAAGTCCTAGCACATATGCAGGCAATAATGAGATGGATGCGATGGAAATGAGCAAGAAAAACAAGGCGACATAAGTCTTCCATTTTTCTTTGACAAACCATCCAATTTTCTCAAAAATATGACCCATTCCATGTACTCCTTTCGACTCACAATTTTCATTATACACGTTTATTCCGAATAAAAAAGACCCTCACTTCATGTAAATGATTTCATCGATCAAATTCATTTATTCTTAAGAAATGGAAGGTAAAAAAGGCTTTCGCCTTATACATGAATGATACGATGACCAGCAGCTTTTGTCAGACGATTCATGATTGCTTGACCAAGATCTTCTGCAGGTAGCGCTGGAATTAAAATGATTTTGATCTTGAGAGCATCCATTTGTCTTAACGCAAGAAAGATGTTTTTAGCGACTTCATTTAAATTTGTTAATGAACCCAAATTGACTTTATAATGTGCTGAAATACTTTGCATATATTCATTGGGTGCAATCACACCAACCTCATCAGGTTGATAAATGCGCACTTGTTGATTGATATACGTCACCACATGTTCAAATGAACCTTCGATGATATTCACTTCACCCTTGGGTGCATAGTGTGTATATTTCATCCCTGGTGATTTAGGGATATCACGAACCTCTTCATGCGTTGCATCCATAATCCCCATGTGAAGTGTTTCTTCAATCATTTTTTTGGTAATCGCACCAGGTCGAAGCAGAACCGGAATCGGTGTCGTGAGATCAAGCACGGTTGATTCTAGTCCAATCGAAACTTGTCCACCATCGATCATGATATCCACTTTTCCAGAAAAATCTTCAAGGACATGTTTAAATAATGTCGAGGATGGTTTTCCAGATAGATTGGCTGAAGGCGCACATATGGGAACCCCTGCTGCTCGAATGACATCGCGCGCGACTTCTGATGATGGGATGCGGATACCAACTGTATCTAAACCACCTGAAACTTCAGGAGGAATGATGGTCTTCTTTTTGAAAACAAGCGTTAAAGGCCCTGGCCAAAATTGTGTCATCAATGGATAGGCGAGTTCGGGAATAGATAGGACACATTGATCTAAATCTTTTTGAAAAGCAAGATGAACGATCAGCGGATTATCGGTAGGTCTACCTTTGGCTTCAAATATTTTTTTCACAGCTTCAGGATTGGTTGCATCCGCACCAATACCATAGACAGTTTCCGTAGGAAAAACAACAAGACCACCTTTTTTGATGGTTTGTTGAATGCGCTTTTGATTTTCGATGGATTGAATGTCTTCTGCACGAATGATAATCATATGAACCTCATTTTTGGTCTTTAGTAACTGAGATAGCGTCATCGATTGCTTGTAATATTGTCAAGCATCACACGTTATTCAATAGATGTTAAATGTTTTATAGATGGATCGCGTGCGATGGATTCTTTTAGAGATTTTAAACTTGATGTCACATAATTGAATGCGTCTTCGTGGATAAGAATCTATCGCTTTTAAAGAGTATTGCAATACTCTACATCATGGTCTTGCTCTCCGATGTATCCTAACTAGGCTTTTTATAAGGTGACCTCAGCAAGGAAGCGTTCGTAGATGTCTGGATGTGTTTTGTAAACATTGGTTGGTTTGAGATCATGATTTAACCAGATCAATTCAGTTTGTCCTTCATGAACCATTGTATATTGATGATTAAAGAGCTGATATTGAAAGACCAAACGAACCTTAGATAATTGAATGAGTCGAACTTCAAGCGTATATTTTTGACCGAATACGGTCGGTTTGATATAGCGACAAGACATATTATACATCGCCAATCGAATACCTTTTTCTTCAATCACATGAAAGGGTATGCCGATCGCTTCACAAAATTGAACACGACCCATTTCATACCAGATGGGGTAAACTGAGTGGTGGATAATCCCCATTTGATCTGTTTCTTGATAGCGGGGTTCAATCGTGAGTTTTGCAATCATGAAAACACCTCCAAAGTTAGTCTTATTATAACACATTTTCAAGGTCATTTTATGATATAATAAAGGCAAATGATAAGAGAGGTTAACTATGAATACAACAAAATCAAATTTGGTTGAACGTTTACGTAACACAACCTATGCACACAAGAAAATGATCATTGGATTTGATGGCTTTATCGATGAAATCATTCATGCTGTTGATAAGCGCATGGACAGTGAACATTTTACACGGATTGAAACCATGCTTCAATTTGCAAAACGTATTGAACGTGCTGCTGGATTATCAACCAACATCGAACTCATTCCTGTTCAAGAAAAAATAGGCGGTAATGGTCCAATCATGTGTAACGCATTATCACAACATGATTCTGACATGGTCTATATTGGAGCATTAGGACAACCCCAAATTCACCCTGTCTTTCTTGGTATGCCCTCGAATGCTAAACTCTATTCGATTGCTCAAGCTGCACATACGGATGCTGTCGAATTTTTAGATGGCAAATTGATGTTAGGCAAGATGACATGCTTAAATGATGTCACATACGCAAACATCATCAAGACGGTTGGACAAGATAACTTTGTCAAGATGCTTGCTGAAACTGATTTGTTTGCAACCGTCAATTGGTCCATGTTACCCTATATGACAGACTTATGGCAAAAAATCCAAGAAGATCTTCTCCCACTTCTTCCAAAACGTTCCAATCCACCGATTTTCTTTGTCGATCTTGCCGATCCTGAAAAAAGAGAGCATCACGAAATTAAACGTGCACTCGATCTCTTAAAATCATTCAATCACCATTTCAAAGTTGTTTTAGGACTTAATAAAAAAGAAGCTTATGACATCGCTTCTATCTTGGGTTTAGCATCAAGCGATGCATCCCTAGAAGTCGTCAATCGTAAGCTCTATGATTATCTCAAGATTTATGCAGTGGTCATCCACCCTGTGGATCAATCCTGCACTGTGATCGATGGAACGTTCTATCACGATATGGGACCCCTAGCTAAAAAGCCTAAACTTACAACAGGTGCAGGTGATAATTTTAACGCAGGTTTCGTCTTCGGTTTGATGTTGGGATTGAGTCCACACGAATCACTTTTAATGGGTATGGGTACATCAGGCTTTTATGTCAGACAAGCGCGTTCACCCAAGTTCTTTGAACTTGTTCAATTCATTGCTGATTGGGATCACAATCAGATTGATTAAAACAAAAAATCTTTGATTGCGGTTTCACCTTGGGGACTCAACATATGGAGTCCCTTTTCATTTTTGGTAAACCATCCATCATAATTTTTCCTTAAAATGTCGGCTGTTTTATCAATACGTGTATATTCTTTGAGTAATTTTGTTGATGCTTCGTGAAGTGTGTATAATGCTTTTGCAATTTCAATGACCTGTTCCCTGTAAAAAGTTATCTTCTTTTGATTCGTTCCACCCAATGTTTGATGCTGATCGCGAGCATGAAATTCACTGAGCATTAACCGCTTTTTCGATGAAGATCCTCGCTTAGGTGTCAAGATGGATGATTCCGGTTCAAGGATGATATCAATTTTATCTGATGTGACCGTCATAAGACCAAGTCCTAAACGGTTAAGTAGTCTGATAAACATGGGATTATTTTTCATATGTCTCAAAACAACTGCTTTCGGGGCAGCAAGATAGACACGTTGAGCGACATGTTGTCTTTCCATGGCTTGATAAATGAGTTTCATGGAAATGGTGAGTTTGAGCTCAACAATGACGATATCATCGCCTTTGACCGCAAACACATCAGCTGCAAGGATTTCACCTTGCACATCATAACCTAAGGAAAGAAAGAATGCACGAACAGGTTTAAATAGATCTGTCTCTTTCATGCTGTATACCGAAGGATGAGATTTTCAATGTCATTTTCGCGGTTTCTATTTTTCCAGTTGATTGATGTCATGAATCGTACTCTTCCACCCTGTGCTTCGATCATGCTTTTCATCTGGCTAAGCGTTCTATTCCCACCCATCCAAGCAAAGGGGAAAAAGTGAGTCACAAATAGATCAATCGTTTTTCCAGTAAAATCAGTTTGCATCAAATAAACTTGCATCACCTTTGCTAAAGAAAAACCATGAACAGGTGACCCAATTATCACATGATCAAATGCGTAGAGCTGTGGACGGTCTTTCAAAACAGGATGCGCTAAATTGGGATCATCAACTTCTGGAACAACTTGTAATAAGGGTATGTTTTCTTTTTGAATAAGACGTTTAGCGACATGGAGTGTGTTGCCTGTTTTTGAATAAATCACGATACTTTTCATGTGTATTCTCCTTTAAAAATCTTTTTTCATACATCGTTATTCTACTTCAATCATGGAGGTTAAAGGGGGTGTTAATTCCAACAGGATAAACATCATTCACACTTCTAACCATATGGCTATGTTCAATCACGAGTATACTCTGATATATCAACAATCCCGATTTAATTAATCCTCAATTGATGGCTTTATCAAGCGATATTTCATGCATGATATTTAAAGACAGTGCCATTAACATTCAAGAAGAATCTTCTTTCATGAAAGAAAGACCTTCCTAGGTATCCCCAAAAGGTCTTTTAATGAGGATCTATGTTAAACCTTGAATGCGTTCAATCACCACTTTGGCTGCTTTTCGACCAGCCTCCATCGCAAGAATCACTGTCGCAGATCCTGTAACAACATCGCCACCTGCAAATATCATGGGAATAGTTGTCTCATTCGTTTCCTGGTTCACCACAAGACAACCATGGGATGTTGCTTGAAGTGTTTGGTGATCTTGAATGATCATGGGATTTGGTGTTGTTCCAATCGCCATAATGACTTCATCCACATTGAAGACCATGATTTTCTTTGGATTTTCAATCGGACGTCTTCTTCCTGAAGCATCCGGTTCACCGAGAATCATTTCACAGCATGAAATAGCCTTGACAGTCCCATTCTCATCGCCAATAATCTCTTTCACTTGTGTGAGAAGTTTAAAAATGATGCCTTCTTCAAGGGCGTGCTCAACTTCTTCATGTCGCGCAGGAATTTCTTGCATCCCTCTACGATAAACTAAATAAACGATGTCAGCCCCAAGGCGTCTGGCAGCACGAGCTGCATCAAGTGCAACGTTTCCACCACCAATCACAGCAACTCTCTTTCCTCTTTTGATGGGTGTTTCACTGGTTGAATCATATGCTTTCATTAAATTAATGCGCGTCAAAAATTCATTGGCGGAATAAACACCGTTGAGCATCTCTCCTGGTATATTCATAAATTTGGGTAATCCAGCTCCAGTTCCGATAAAGATTGCATGATATCCCATGGTATGCAAGTCCTCTAACATCAATGTCTTACCGATGATGACATCTGTCAAAAGATGAACTCCTTGTTCAATTAACGTATCGACTTCGCGTTTGACAACATCCTTAGGTAATCGAAACGCTGGGATTCCATAAGATAAAACTCCTCCAGGCGTATGCAGTGCTTCATAAAGATCGACTTGAAAACCTGCTTTGATGACATCATGTGCAAACGATAAACCTGCTGGACCTGAACCAATCACAGCAACTTTAATCGATTTTTGTTTGATCGATTCAACGTTGTGATGCTTCATATAATATTGATCAGCAACATAACGCTCTAAATGCCCGATCGCTACAGGTTCACCCTTGATAGCACGAACGCATACAGCTTCACATTGCGTTTCTTGAGGGCACACACGTCCACAAACTGCAGGAAGGCATGACGATGCTTCAATGATGCGATAAGCTTCATCAATACGATCTTGTTCGACCATTTTTATAAACCCGGGAATATCAATACCAACGGGACAACCGTTGACACAGGGTTGATGTTTACAATCTAAACAGCGTGAAGCTTCTTGCATTGCTTCCTCTTTGGAATATCCTAAATTAACCTCTTCAAACGTTTGAGTCCGAATGTGCATCGGTTGCATGCGCATCACAGTGCGTTCATGATTTTTCATCGGTTTCCCCCCCTGTGATAGCTTGCATATGCATTTTTTCTTGTTCTTGATACATAGCATTTCGTTTCATCGCTAAGTCAAAATCAACCTTGTGTCCATCGAACTCTGGACCATCGACACAAGCAAACTTCATTTCATCTCCGACTTTGATACGACATCCTCCACACATCCCAGTACCATCAACCATAATAGGATTCATGGAGACAATGGTTTTGATGCCATAAGGTCTTGTCACTTCACTGACAGATTTCATCATCGGTATCGGTCCAATCGCAATCACTTGATCGTAACGGGTATCTTCTTTGAGAATGGTTTGGAGTCTATCGGTGACTAATCCCTTTTCACCATATGACCCATCATTGGTAAGCAACGAAAAACGATTGGAGAGTTCAAGAAATTGATCTTCTAAAAAGACCAATGACGCATCCCGAAAACCGATAATCGTATCGATTTCTGTTCCATGATGGCGAAGCGTTTCTGCAATTGGAAACAGGATGGCACATCCCACACCTCCACCGATTAAAATAACACGTTTTAAGTGATTTAATTCAGATGGTTTTCCTAGCGGACCAGCGACATCTGAAATATATTGCCCTTCTTCACATTGATTAAGTTGATATGTGGATGAACCAACAATCTGAAAAATGATGGTGATGCTCCCATCAATTGGATCGCTTGAAGCGATTGTGAGTGGAATGCGTTCTCCATCTTGATTGACTCTGATCATGACAAACTGACCAGGTTTTGCATGTTTTGTCACAAGAGGTGCATCGATGACCATGCGTGTGACGTGTGGTGTTAATTGTCTCTTCTCTTTAATTAGATACACAGATATCCCCTCTCGACCTACTACTTTTATTATAACCGATGCATCATATCTATAGATATGTATTTTTTTCTTTTTATCCTCTTGACAAACAAAATCGAGTTGAATATAATAGAAATCGAATTGGCACTATCATATATTGAGTGCCAGATAGGAGGAAAAATATGCTAAAACCACTTGAAGATTATGTCGTTCTCTCGTTTGAAAAAGAAGAGAAAACAACCAAAAGCGGCATCATTTTAACCACCGAAGAAAAGGATAAACCTGCGATGGGTAAAGTGCTTGCTGTCGGTCCCAAAGTTGAGAACCTCAAAGAAAATGATCAGGTCATCTATCAATCTTATGCTGGGACAAAAGTCAAACTCGAAGGTCACGAGTATTTAATTATCCAGGCCAAAAATATTCTTGCAATCGTTACCGTTTAAAGGAGTGAAAATATGAGCAAAGAAATACGTTATGGTAAAGATGCTAAAACTTCATTACTCAAGGGTGTTGACATGCTCGCTGATGCTGTCAAGATTACCCTTGGACCCAAAGGACGCAATGTGGTCCTCGATAAAGGTTATGGTTCTCCTCTCATCACCAACGATGGTGTAACCATCGCAAAAGAAATCGAATTAAAGGATCCCTATGAAAATATGGGAGCCAAACTCGTCTATGAAGTCGCCGCTAAGACCAATGATGTTGCAGGCGATGGAACAACAACAGCAACCCTTCTCGCTCAGTCAATAATCCATAAGGGATTCCGCGCAGTCGATAATGGATCAAATCCTGTATTTGTCAGAGAAGGTATTGAACGTGCTGGTAAAGAAGTTGCCAAAAAACTTCTCGAAAAATCGCGTGCAGTTGAAACGCGTGATGACATTGAAAATGTTGCGACCATTTCATCTGGTTCACGTGAAATTGGTCAAATCATCGCACACGCGATGGATAAAGTCTCTAAAAACGGTGTGATTCAAGTCGATGAATCAAAAGGTTTCGAAACCGAACTTGAAGTGGTCGAAGGTATGCAATATGATAAAGGATACCTTTCTCCATATTTTGTATCCAATCGTGAAACCATGACCGTTGATATGGAAAATCCCTTAATTCTTGTCACTGATCAAAAAGTATCAACCATTCAAGATGTTTTACCTGTCCTCGAACAAGTTGTCAAGGCTAATCGCCCATTCCTCATCATTGCAGATGATCTTGAAAACGAGGTCACATCGACATTGATTGTCAACAAGTTAAGAGGGACATTTAATGTGGTTGCAACAAAAGCCCCTGGTTTTGGTGACAACCAGAAAGAAATTCTTAACGACATCGCCATATTGACAGGTGCAACATTCTTTGCAAAAGATCTTCAAATGAAACTTTCTGATGTCAAGATAGATGATTTAGGTACAGTCAATAAAGCAGTGATTAAGAGTGATAGTACAACCTTAATTGGTGGCCATGGTCAAAAGAATGCTATTGAAGATCGTATTGAAGAAATGAAAGCACACATGGAAAGATCAACGTCTGACTACGATAAGAAACGCTATCAAGAACGCTTAGCGAAATTATCAGGAGGAGTTGCAATCATCAAAGTAGGTGCTGCAACCGAATCAGAACTCAAAGAAAAGAAGCTTCGCATCGAAGATGCACTGAATGCAACAAAAGCAGCCGTTTTAGAAGGTATCATCCCCGGTGGTGGTTCAATTCTCATTGAAATTCAAAAGGAACTCAAAGACGTTCTCAAGGATGAAAATACCGACCGTAACCGAGGTATCTTAGCTGTCCTCGATAGTCTATCTTCTCCCATCATGCAAATTGCCGAAAATGCAGGTTTTGATGGGGCAGATATTTATGAAAAGCAGAAACAACAAAAGAAAGACGTTGGATTTGATGCTAAAGAAGGTATCTGGGTCAACATGATCAAAGCTGGTATCATCGATCCCACCAAAGTGACACGCAATGCGATTTTAAATGCATCGTCAATCTCAGCGTTGATGATCACCAGTGAAGCTGCAGTGGTCGATATCAAAGAAAAAGAAACGACGCCGATGCCACCCATGTATTAAGCCGTTAACAACAACGGCTTTTTTCTATTTAAAATAAAAAAAGGTCCAAGACCTTTACATATCCATATGAATGGTGGAGTTATAGGGATTTGAACCCTAGACCCCCTGCACGTCAAGCAGGTGCTCTCCCGCTGAGCTATAACTCCAACCATTATTATTATACACGAAACAAAACGAATTTCAAGTGCAAAATCATTTGCCTATTTTTCGCCATGGGCTGACATAACCGCCCTGCAAGATGGAAACCTCATTGGATACAATAAGGGCTTTATCGTTTAACCCCTCGACAATATCGATGATCGTTTTTTTGTTCTTTCGATTTGCAAAAATCATGAGAACCATGCGATCAGAATCTTTACCGTGCGCATCAAGGGTTGTCACACCGTGTCCCCCTGCACGTAGTGCATCACACAAGATTTTACCAGACACATGATCGACGATCACGTAGATTAATATCTTACCAACCGCAAGGCGTGTTTCAAGAAGCGAGCCTACATAGACACCAAAAGCAAAGCCTAACGAGTAAACAACACCCTTCATCGGATAGTCGACAATACCCAAAATAACTTTTGAGGCAATAAAGACCCATAATAAGATTTCAAATATCGCTAAAACAGTTCCCGGTTTACGGTAACCTTTTGTGATTAAAATGACACGCATCGTTCCGATGGTAACTTCAATGATTTTTGCTGAAAAAATCAGTAAGAGTTCCCAGAGTGGAACCGATGTCAGTAAAGCCCAAATTTGTTCAAACATGAAACATCACCCTTATCAATTATAACACGTCAATCTGATAAAACAAGTGTTATTATTCGGCTTTTTTGAAGCCTATACATGACCATTCTTCATCCAAAGAAACATTGCTATAAGGGATAAGACCATCTCGTTTTCCAAGTTCGAAAAAGGTATCACGATTGATATTATACGTCTTTTTATGATATGCCTTTTTATAAGAAATCCATAACTTTGTCCGGTTATCTTTGATAAGCGGAAGGACGTGCTGGATACGCTCATCATACTCTTCTTTGGATGTGATAAAGAGATGAAAAAACGTCGGATCTTCACCTTCAAAATCAATGTATGTTTGCAAGCGAATCATGTTGATATATGCTTCAGGAGCAAAAAAGTAGCGACCTTGAGTTCCTTGTTTTAATTTCATTTTTGAAAAAACATGAACATCCATTTCTTTTCTCCTTTAGTGTATCAATAACCTCGTTTTGAGGGATTAGCTTCATAATATGCGAGTTGGGCTTGAATGGATGCTGTTTTGCTTTGAAGATAGTTTTGAACATCGCGTAAACCAAAAGATAATGGCATCATAGAACCCAGTGTATAACCATCATAAAGATTTTTTTGGACATCATAGATTGAAAGAAATGCATCGACACTGAATAATCCGGTTTGTGGATGAATCAATGCTTTGAGATGATTTTCGTATTGGATTTGATAGGCGGGAATATTGAGCAGTTTATCGACCAAAACATGAGGGTAATTGGGTTGTGATAGCATGGAAGCATTGAGATTGCCCCATGTGTAGATGTCTGCATCGATGGTCCAGTTCGAGAAAACCGGTGCGCCATCCCATCCTTGACCGAGACCGTGATCATAATCATAAGGAATCATCATCCATTTACCGCTTGCGCTGTTTTGATAGAGATAGTAATTGTTACCCATGGCGCGGTAATCATCAGGATTTCCCAATAAAACGCCAACAGCAAGATATTTCAAAAACATGTCAACTTCAAAATTATTTTCAATATAGGTGATAAAACTATCCCCTGTTTTTGCATTGATTTCAGAGATAAACTGCCGCAACGCGGTGTGATCGGGGTTTGTCTTATTGGTTTTTAAATCGTAAGAAGGACGATAATTTCTTGATTCATCTTTGATGCCAACCGCACCACTGGGTATCGGATGAGCAAGATTAGCAGGTCCATACATTTGCCATAAAGTTTTATACAGGTTACCTTGTGAAGCATCTTTGGGTAAACGTCGTTTGATAAAGTTATCATCAATCGGCTCAAAGGCGGTATAAATGCCGTAGTCGTGTGTTTCAGCTCCAATCTGAATCAATAGTCTGACCAATGTTGCTTGTGCTGCAAACACGCCTATACTGCGAAATAAATCGAGAGCATATTTTTCAGTGATATAGGTAGGATCCCCGTTTCTGTTATATTTGAGATCGATTTCTTCAAGTTCAAAGACGGTTCTTTTCGCGTTTTTTTCCACATAATTTTCATGAAACGATAATTTAAAGTGCTGTAAATTCAACGATCCGTCATCATCTCTGATCCGATCTCGTGATAAATTACCACGGGTGCGAAAACCAATGGATTCGACCTTAACTTCGCCTTCTTGATCCTGATAGGTCATATCGGCTTCAACCATATAATCTGTTCGATATTGTCCAAAGCGAAGAAAATAATCAATCATCGCGTTATCGAGCTCAAGCCATTTATCTTCTGTGATGACAACTGTGATGGTCTTTATGGTTGAGTCATCAAAAAAACGTTCAAAACTTTCCACGTTAAATCCTTGAGATTGTGGATTGGGTTGAAGCGGCGTATCACACGAGGTCATGAATAAACCGATAAAAATGACGATAAAACTGATGATGATTTTTTTCATGGACGAATCCCTTCAACAAATCGTTTAAACATGGTCATGCTTTCTGTTGTTTTTTCAATGAATCGTTCTTTGGGTAAGTCCATCGTTTGGCTAAATTCAAAGATGACTTCCATCACCCATTTTGTTTGATCATCGATGGCAATAAAATGGTTGACACATCGATTCCAGGCACCGGGCACTTCAAATATCTGTATGATCAGTTCTGGCAAGCATGCTTTTTCAATCGTCATATTCATCTTGATCGATGTTTTATCAAATGTAAAATGCATGATTCCTTGAGATCCTGTTTCAAAAAGGGTCCCTTGTGTTGTTTCAATCGATTCTAATCCTTTTTCCCATTCAGGCATATGTTTCATGTCAAGATAAAGTTGTGCAACTCGACTTCTTTCTTCGTGAATCATCATTTCAATTGTGTAAGTCATATGAACACCTCACCTACATTTTACCATAAAAAAAAGCCGTTGCCGGCTTTTTAAGTTAGCGGTACCACTCAGGTAATTCAAAGGTAATGGTCTGATCCACTTGACCTGTGAGTAAATTGTAACTTACCATGCCCAAACTGGAGAAGGTGTAGACATTTTCGAAAGGTGACGCTCCATCTTGGCTGATATAGACACCACGATCGATGCCAAAGTAATAGGGTGATTCGGGATGTTCAATGACGATGGGGTCAGAGATGATTTTTTCTGAATTCGTAAAATCAATATAGAAAATAAGGAATTGGCTTGCATAGGTGTATTCATATTCGTATAATCCGATTTGTCGAGAGGTCCACGACATGACAGGGAACGCGATGATGCCGTGATCCGGTGAAATCATCAAGGCTTTGGGGTTATAGGATGCTTCAGAATAACTGTAGGACCATACGCCTTCCTCATCGGTTGCGTTAAGCTGATAGGTTTCAAGGGGTTCGGTATGTGTGTTGTCATAAGCAGATATTTTGAGTCCAGTGACACGTCCATTTGAATCGGCTGTGAATCCAAATCCAATCAATTGATTGCCTTCGTCATTCCACACATGAAGATATGTGCTGTATCCAGGTTCTTCGATGGCTGAGATGATTTTAGGTTGTGTGGGATTGGTTAAGTCTATGGTGTAGAGTGGATCCGTTTGTTCAAAGGTGACAACAAATGCTGTATTGCCGTTAAAACGAACAGATTTGACCGTTTCATTGATTTTTCCTAAGCCTGAGGTAATCGATCCAACAATGTTTAATTGATCATCAGACGCTGATTCTGATAAGACAAATAGACGGTTTGTGATGGGATTCCAAGATGAAGTCACTACTCTAAAGTAATGATCATATTCATCCATCCAATACTGATTTTCAATATAACCATCAACAAGACCATGACCGATGTATTCAAACGTTGCAATCTCGGTATTTAAGTTGAACTTCATGATTTGTGTCTGTGTGGTATAACCCAACCAACCTTCTACAAATCCACTTGTTTTGGTAAATGAGAATGTCGTATATAAGCTATCTGTATCGGCATAAATCTGATTGACATTGCCTAAAAAAGCTTTTGAATTGAGTTCAAAGGTGTCCAGATCAATCCCTGTAAAGACGGTCATCCCGTAGGCTGGAACATCATCAAAATAATAGATTTGGTCATAGTCCAGAAATGATGTTGTCTGATCTTCACCAATGGTTTGTGTAAACACGGGGCGAAGCTCATCATTATGCATGTATTTATTACCGATTAAGAACAGAGCATTGTTAATCAAACGGTATTGATAAAAGTTAGCATCCGTTTGAAGATCATAGACGATATCCATCGTATCACGATCATAGATGACAACTGAACCCGTGTAAGACACGTATGCCCAACCAATCATATCATAAGCGGCATCATATTTATAGGGAGACATTGTGTAGGTATACCCGATGACAATCAAATATTGGTCTGTCAAAAACATGGAATCCGTGTAAAGATTGCCCAAATCAAGTGTTTCTTCGAGCGTTGCTAGACCATCATTTTCAATCGTAAAGATACGGATTTGATTTTGATAACGTGATGCATAATAAATCATGTTTCCGTCGGTTTTAACGATATCGGATTCTTCTACACCATCCACTTGATTATTGGTTCCGATATAATCACGTTTCGCAGTTTCATTGCCACTGTAATCATCCATTGCACCTTCTTGAGGCGCCATTTCTGAATCGATGGCTGTGTTTCGAAACCAACCATTAAAGAAACCACCGGTTTGTTGACTGCTTAATAATTCGCGCAATTTGGCTTCGGAGGAGACAGGTTTCGCATTGATTAAAACGCGTTCATCCAATGTCAGAGGTATTGAAAACGCCCCTGAGAATATCGTCGCACACATAAAAAGACCCGCGATGACAACACCATAGGATCGTTTAATCCAAAAAAGTGTCGGTGCTTTAACAACCACATCACCTAAGGTCTTCTGAAAGTTTGTTAATTTTTTATTCCATACCACATCACGGATTAACTGTGCACCAAAATACAGCCCAATCAAACCCATGACACCTAATGTTACCCATCCAAACCAGGTCATATTATTCCTCCTTTTTTTGTATGCCTAATGCATACTTAAAATCTTTCACGAAGGAACGTGAAACTTCAAGGTGCGTACCATCGATGAGCTCCAAATCAAGTTTCGCATTGAAGGATGTTCGGATGTACCGAATTTTCGTCATGTTCACAATAAATGATTTTCCAATGCGCAGAAAGTGATAAGGTTTGAGCATCTCTTCAAGCTGATAGAGAGGTTGCTTGATCAGTTGGCTGGATTGTTTATCCAGATGCATGAAGATCTCATCACCAAAAGCTTCAAGGTAGGTAATGTGCTTCAACGGCATTTGAAGATAACCTTCTGGAGTTGGAAAAAGCATTTGATAACTTTCTTTCATCAATGCTTCGACCAACGCATGAAGATTCTCTTTTTGATCATCTTCAAGAATAAGTCCTATCTTGTGCTCAGGTACGTCATTTGGATTAGTCGTGATGGAAAGATTGAACTGATTCAAAATTTTGTCTTGAATCTTTTCGAAATCTTCACGATTCCAAATGATTTTAATCATCAGGAGTTCCTCCTATCTACAGTATAGTATGACCGAATGATGAATCCAAGTGTTCACCGATATGATGCAAATGTGCGCGATATGTTGCATATTCATTCCTTATTTTAACACGCTTTCGATAGATTCATGTCTAAAAAAAATGCATCGCTTACGCCATGCATTCTTATGCTTTTTGAAGGAGATGTTTGATGCTTCGTTTTGAATCTATGAAAAGCTTGGAGATTGCTACAAAGAAGACATAAAATTCTAGTCTACCTAAGAACATACCCACAGAGGATGTCCACAAGATGATGGGATGTGCGTCGTATCCTGTAATACCTACGCTTAATCCGACGGTTCCCAAAACGGAAGCGAATTCAAAGAGGGCATTTTGCATGGATGCTTGACTGACCAAGCTAAAAATCAAAGCACCAATCATCAAGAATATCAAATAAACTAAAATAAACGAGTAGTTTTCAGAGATATCATCGTCATCCACAATCATTTTTGAACCCAGTTTGTTAATGAAGTGTTTTTTGATAACCTTGTGATGAGCAATCTTATCCGCAAAGCTCCAATAAATGGATTTGATGCCAAGTCCGACACGGTATTGTTTAATACCACCACACGTTGAACCCACACCAGCACCTAAAATCATACCTACAATCAATAGACCAAAATAGAAACTGGGTAGGCCTGTAAAGGATGGTATGATCTGATAACCCGTGCCCGTAACCGCTGAAATAAAATGGAAAGCGCCGTAACGGAGTGCAGTGCCAAAAGATCCATGGTAATAACTGATTAAAGACAATGTAGAGATGCTCACTGCAAGTGCAGTAATGATATAAAATGACTTGGTTTCAATGTGTTTGAACGCACTCTTCCATTTACCTGTGATGACCAATAAGTGTACGAAGAAGTTTGTGCCACCTGCGAACATCAAAAAGATAGTCGTGATTTCGATGGGTAAGCTTTGATAATAGCCAATGCTTTGTGCCTTCGTTGAGAATCCACCTGTTGCAACCGCACAGATGGCATGGTTCAAGGCGTCAAACCAATGCATACCAAAAATGATGTAGAGAATGGTGCCTACGATAACATATCCTAAATAAATCGCTAAAATATAGCGACCCGA
>DIKN01000009.1:59056-68896 GCA_002424575.1 Acholeplasmataceae bacterium UBA5617
ATGGTTGCTGTTAAGACAAGGACCAAACCTGCGCCACCCACAAATTGTAACACGCTACGGTAAAAGAGAAACACTCTGGATGCACGTGTGACATCAACCACAGTCAATCCTGTGGTTGAAAAGCCTGACGAGGATTCAAAAACTGCTTGAGAAAGATTAAATTCACCTGTCAAAATAAAGGGGATTGCGGCGCCAAAAATGGCTAATATCCAAAGCAAGACGACAAGAATCGCATCTTGATGACGTTCTAGACGTTCTTTGTCGTATTTTGCATAAAGGATTTTCGATATGAATCCAAACAAAATGAGGACAAAAGCAGGTGGCAAAAAGTATTGGACTTGATTGATTTCATGTGGATAAAAAACAACCATGATCAATGGTATGAGTAAGATGATACCGATTAACATGGAAAACAAACCGAGGTAACTGAAAATGAGTGGGTAACCTCGAAGCGAACGACGGTCCATAATTTATCTCTTTTTCTGAATAAAATCGATGATTTCTTCTTTTTCTGATGGGGTTGAAATGATGATTAACTTATCATTAGCCTTGATGCGTGTATCCCCTTTTGGAATGATGACATGAGGATCTCTAAAAATACAGCTGATGTTGATGTTTCTTGGAAAGGGGATATCCATGATACGTTGGTTGACCATCGCAAAATCTTCTTCAACACCGATTTCAATCATAACAATCTTTTCATCTTCAATGGAGAGTGTCTTGATGATGTTTTCGACAGATGACTCATTTAAGATGGTTTGTGCCATTAAATATGTGGATGATATCACAGAATCCACACCTAGTTTTTTAAACAGTTCCACATTTTTAGGGTTTCTAACTTTTGATACGGTACGCTTAATGTGAAATAGCTTTTTAGCGGTGATGCATGTGATATAGTTATCTGTATCATTATCAGATAAAGCTAATAAAACATCGGCATATTCGCATTCAGCATCCGATAGCGTATAAGCTTTCGTAGGATCTCCTGGGAAAACAGGAATATCGTTGTTCGTTGAAATGTATTCTGCAAATTGACGATCATTGTTGATAACAATCAAATGATGGTGTTCTTCCTTAAGCATTTTCACGATAAAGTCCGCTTCGTGCTTGCCACCTGTGATTACGACTTTCATCGTTATTCCCCCTCTTCATATTGATCCATAAATTCACCTAAAGAAAGGGTGAAAGGATAGATGGCTTTAATGTAGGTTCCTTCAAGAAGGCGACCTTTATCCGTGTCTGATAGACGCACAAAAATTTTGGGCACATTATAAACAAAGTAGCATATGTGCGCAAGATAAATGTTGGTATTATCGCTGTCGGTCGTTAGAACAACCGTTTTCGCGTGTTTGATGAATGCATTTTCGAGTACGGCTAAATCAGTCGCATCACCGACAACTTGATAACCAGAAAATGATTCTTGTAATTTTCGAAATGCATCTTCGGTCGAGTCAATAATGATGACGTCTTCACCCATTTCTGACATCTTGGTTGCGATATTCGCACCCAATCGGCCTGATCCGATGACAATGAACTTGTTACGTTTCATGGTATCATCCCTTCTTCAGTGTATTGTGCACCTTTGTTATTTTATCATCATTTGCTAGAGAATGTACACTTATCATGATGACTTCTCCTCTATTGTACTCCTTTTTGACTGATTTTGACCCATTTCAACGTCAAGAAGGTGTGGTGCAGTCCAATCGATCAAGATTGCACCTAAAGGCGCCGTGACAATTATCGCAAAGACAGCAACTGCGAGCATCATATAACCTGAGCTTATCCCCATCGAAAGTGGTATTGCCCCTATCGCAGCTTGAACGGTTGCTTTGGGAAGATAGGCGAGACTGACAAAAAGCTTTTCTTTCGCATGAAGTTTTGACCCTAAGAGAGCTAAATAAACACCACCCATGCGGAAAAGGAGTGCTCCAATAACCAAGAGCAATGCTGATAGACCGATTGAAGGCATGACAGATAGATTGACAGCAGCACCAACCATAACAAATAAAATGATTTCAGCGATTACCCATATTTTTTCGAATTTTGAGACGAGTCGTTTTGCTAAAACGGGGTATCTATGATGAATCATTCCTCCACACGTCATCACTGCAAGCAATCCACTTAGAAAGACAGTGGGCTTGATGGATTCTTCAAGGACCAAAAAGAGAAAACTTATCGAGAAGAGAATTAAAACTTTAACCGTATCACGCATGTGGAATCTCTTAAAAAAGTATACTGAAAGATAACCCATACCGAGTCCAAGTCCAATGCCTAACAGGATTGCACTGGGGACTTGTACAAGCATCATCATCGAGAATTCTCCATGAAGAATTGCTTGTAAAAAACTTGTGAATAAAATGATGACATAGACATCATCAAGGGATGCACCCGATAAGATCAGTTGCGGTATATGCTTTTTTTTACCGTAGCCTGATTCCATCAATCGAATCATTCTTGGAACAACAACCGCTGGTGATACAGCAGCTAAAATGCTTCCTAATAAGGCTGCTTCTAAAAAGGAAATGGGAAATAGGAGTGGTCCGAGTATGATGACTCCAATCAGTTCGATGGTTGCGGGAACAAATGCCATGAGAAGTGCTGGTTTTCCCATTTTTTTGAAATCTTCTAGTTTCAATGCTAAACCAGCACGCAATAAGATGACAATGAGTGCCATTTGTCTGAGTTCACTCGAAACCTCTAAAATGGGATCTGCGATCAGATTGAGTACATAAGGGCCTAAGAGAATCCCAGCGAGTAACATTCCAATCATGGAAGGGATTTTAAGTAAATTCATGATCTTAGCAAGCATTAAACTGATGATGATGATTAAAGCAATTGACAGTAGCATGATATCCTCCGAAAAAAAAGACCCCACAACATGTGTTGTAGAAGTCATTAGCTTACGCGGTTTAAGTCTTCAGACTAAGGGAGACGTTCATTCCCTCTTCTATGATAGCATAATTCATTGACCTGTCAAGCCTTATTTAACGCAGGATCATCTTCTTTTTCTTTTCTAAAAAATGGGATGATCATCGATACTCGCTTTTGATAAGCACTATATTCAGGACGAGTGCGTAATATTTTCTTTTCCATCCATGGAATACTGATAAATAAGAAGAGAGATGTCATCATAATGGGCGAAATGATCATAAGGTCTAATGTTTTGTATACGCTAAAATAGATTGCATAAACTCCCCACCAAACCATGATTTCACCAAAATAATTGGGATGACGTGAATACTTCCAAAGTCCTTCTTCAATGCATTTCTTTTCCCCTTTTGTTCGCACTTTAAAACGTTTCATCTGCTGATCAGCAATCAATTGAATGGTCGCTGAAATCATGATGACAAACGCTCCAACAAAGGTCAAGAATTCTGCACGAGGATTGCTCTCTATGACAAAGATCGCAAGTGCGAGTTGTGCAAAAACAATGCCTGTTGGAAATAACTGAATGCCTAATAGGTTAGTGAGTGGATACCATCGGGGTGCTTTTTTCTTCATCGCATCATAACGCCAATCCATTTCATGAAAACCTGTCCACAAACTTGCCCAATTGTAGGTTAAGCGAATCCCCCAAACTGATAAACTGATCAGTAAAAGAACATTCGTTAAACCAAATGCTTGATAATGAAACATGGCCAATAAGACCATAACAGGAGGAATGACACTCCAATAAGGGTCGTATAGACTTGCATTCTTAAAAAGCATCGAGAAGAGATAGATCACAAGGGTTGCTGCAACATCAGCCCATAAAAAGCGATAGATATCTTGAAAAGAGGATGTCATCTTAAAAATGACAAGACCTACGATAATCGCTGCCGCATAAAGCACTGAGAAAATAAACATGTCACGTCTTTTAGAATGCATGCTGCACCTCACATCATTTTTTCAATTATATCATTAAAAAAGCGATATGCATCCTAATTAAGGATTGACATAATCGCGATAAGTCTTTACCAACTGATTTAGGAGTTGTCTAAAAACATCTGGAAGAGAATAGATCTGATCTGTCAATAGGGATAAAGAAGTTGCTTTCAGTTCACCGAACATATGTTGATTGATATTGATACCGATACCAATAACCATCACATCAAACATGTGCTCGAAGGATAAAGATTCAATCAAAATACCAGCAATTTTCAAATCACCTACGTAAAGGTCATTGGGTTCTTTAAACTCAGGTTGTACACCAAATATTTGAATAAAAGCGATCAATGAGAGCATGATCCATCTTTTGATCGCAAACGATTGATCGGTGTGAACATGTTTAATCAGGATTGAAAAAAGAAGATTTTCGTTTGGATTGGATTGCCAACTGCGATCAAATTGTCCTCTTCCTTTGATTTGATATCCAGCTCGAATGAACGTCATATGCGGAAAATAAGCATGATTTTCTTTGAGAAAATCGCTTGTTGAATCGAGTTGATCAAATTCCAAAAGAGTATAAGATGCCATCATTGACCTACTGCAAAAGATAGATTGGTTTCACAAGCTAATTCACCGTTAACATACGCTTTTGCTGTACCATAACCAAAACCACGTCTGATTTTTGTGAGTTCACAGCGAAGTTCAAGCATATCTCCTGGTAAAACACTTTTACGAAATTTCGCTTCAGAAATTCCGGTAAAATAGGCGATTTTACCCGCATAATCAGGATGAGAAAGCAAAATAACCGCACCCACTTGGGCGAGTGATTCCAAGATGATGACACCTGGCATCACAGGTTTTTCTGGAAAATGACCTTGAAAAAAGGGTTCATCAGGTTTCACATATTTTAATCCTACACCATACTTCAAACTTTCTAATTCAATCATTTCATCGATAAAAAGAAAAGGATCACGATGAGGGATTATTTTTTTAATATCTTCTTGTGTCAGTCTCATGATTTCACCTTTTTAAAGATAATGGCTGCATTTTGTCCACCAAAACCGATGTTGATGTTCATCGCATAATCCATGTCCCGATGAACACTTATGTTCGGTGTATAATTTAAATCGCAATCAGGATCTGGTTCTTGATAGTGAATCGTTGGTGGAATATCGCCAGTGATCAGTGCCATGATGGTTGCTATCGTTTCAATGGCACCTGCTGCACCTAATGCATGACCTGTCATCGATTTCGTTGAACTGATGTTTACATGGTAAGCGTCTTTTCCAAATGCTTTTTTGATGCCTAATGTTTCAAGTTTATCATTCAAAACGGTGGATGTTCCATGCGCATTGATATATCCGATTTTGCTTGGGTCAATCTGTGCATCTTGAAGAGCTAGTTTAAGGCATTCTGTGATGCCAAGTGCTTCATCATCAGGTGCTGTCATATGGAAGGCATCTGAGGTCGTTCCATAACCAACCATTTCAGCCAATATCGGTGCTCCACGTTTCATCGCATGTTCATATTCTTCTAATATGATAATTCCCGCACCTTCAGCCATCACAAATCCGCTTCGACGTTTATCGAAAGGAACTGATGCAATCTCTGGATCATTTGAGAAATTCAATGCTTTCAAACTGGAAAAACCACCAACACCGATAACATTGATGGGTGATTCAGCACCACCGGTAATCGCTGCATCGAGGTACCCATCACGGATGTTTTTAAATGCTTCACCGATGGAATTGGTTGCAGCTGAGCATGCAGAGACTTGAGGGAGATTAGGACCCTTCGCTTGATATTTGATGCCTATTTTTGCTCCGATAAGATTGATGATTGAATTGGGAATAAAAAAGGGTGATATTCGATCTTGACCACGTTCAACAGCAGTTTTGGTTTCTTCATAGATGGTGTTTAATCCACCAATACCACTCCCTACAAATGTTCCAACACGAAATGGATTATAGGTGTGATTTAAAAAGTTAGCTTGTGTAACAGCTTCGTGAGCAGCCACCATTGCTAGATTGGTTACTCGATCCGCACGACGAATTTCTTTTCTATCGATGAAGTCTTCAAAATTGAGATTTTTGACTTCTCCAGCAATTTTGACTTTGTCATTTGATGCATCAAAAAGGGTGATAAAATCAATGCCGTTCTTGCCTGCAACCAAATGATTAAATGACTCTTTGACCGTATGACCAACAGGTGATACTAGACCCATACCGGTCACAACAACTCTACGTTTCATAAAGACCCCCTACATCACTAATCCGCCATCCACCTCAAGGGTGTGGCCGGTAATATAACTTGCTTCTTCACTTGCTAAAAAGACAACTGCATGTGCTACATCTTCTGGCTTCCCAAAGCGTTTTAATGGTATTTGTTCTGCCCATGCTTTGACAGCATCTTCTGGTAATTTTTTGGTCATATCCGTTTCGATAAAACCTGGTGCAATCGCATTAACAGTCACGTTTCTTGATGCAAATTCACGTGCTAAAGCTTTGGTCATCCCGATGACACCCGCTTTAGCTGATGAATAATTGGATTGCCCGGCATTGCCTAAAACGCCTGATACTGATGAAATATTGATCAAACGTCCATAACCCGATTTAAGCAGTGGTTTCGATGCATGTTTACATACATTCCATACCCCTTTTAAGTTGGTTGCAATCACACGATCAAACTGTTCTTCTGTCATTCGCAAGATTAATCCATCATCGGTTATACCTGCATTGTTCACCACGATATGGAGCACTCCAAAACGTTCAATTATCGTTTTGATCAGCCTTTCAGCATCTTGATAATGTGAGACATCCGCTTGAATAGCGAGTGCTACTCCTCCCATGTTTTCAATCTCTTGAACGAGCAAATCAGCAGCTTCACGACTGCGATTGTAGTTGACAATCACGGTCGCATGCTTTTTAGCAAGTTCCAAAGAGATCGTGCGACCAATGCCGGAGGCACCTCCTGTGACGAGAGCAATTTTATTGGATAAATCCATGTTCCTTTAACCATCCTTTCACAAGATCTAAATCGGTGAGGTGATCAAGATTAAGTACTTGAAGATCGCCATCGATTTTTCGTATAAGACCACTCAAAACAGAACCAGGTCCTATTTCAATAAAGTGGGTAAAACCATCTTTTTTCATTTCGAGGATTGCTTCAACGAAACGAACAGGTGATGAGATCTGCTTGACCATCTCACGCTTTAAGGATGCGAGTTCGACGGGTCTTGCAGTCGTGTTGAGATACATAGGATAGATAGGTTCTTGAGGTGTGTAGCCTTTAAGCACTTCCTCAAAGCGCATTGATGCACCTTGCATGAGTGGGCTATGAAATGCACCAGATACTTGGAGTTTTACTGCACGTTTTGCACCTCTACGTTTTGCTTCTTCGATGGCAAGATGGATGCCCTCTTCAGTTCCACTAATCACCGTTTGAACCAAAGAGTTATAATTGGCAGCATAAACCCCATGTTCTATCGTTTGACAGATGGTATCCACAACATCTCTAGAGAGCCCCAAAATGGCAGCCATCGCGCCTGGATGACGGATTGTCTCTTCATGCATGATGTGCGCACGCGCTTGAACCAGGGTGATGATTTCTTCAAACGAAAAGATACCTGAAGCATAGAGTGCTGTGTACTCACCCAAACTAAAACCTAAAACTGCTTCAGGTTGAATTCCTATTGTCTTGAGAGTTTCATATGCGTAGATCGAGGATAATAAGACAAGGGGCTGAGTATATTTTGTTTGATGAATTAACGAATCATCTGTCGTCAAACGTTCACGTGTATTATAACCTAGAATCACGTTAGCTTGACCTTCTAAAAGATGTAGTTTTTCATCATAATCAAGAAAATCGATACCCATACCGACATATTGACTTCCTTGACCTGAAAAAACAAAGGCTAATCGGCTCATGGTTCACCTACAATTGAATGATGGCGCTTCCCCACGTGAAGCCTCCACCAAATCCGACAAGTAATATTTTTTGTCCTTTAACATCCTGTTGATCAAAGTAATCAGAGATAGTCATCGGAATGGATGCAGCCGACGTATTGCCATACTCACTCAAATTCATCATAAATTTCTCAATGGGAATGTCCATGGATTTCGCAACCGATTGAATGATACGTTCATTGGCCTGATGTGGAATAATCTTATCAATATCACGGATATCGAGCTTTGCATCTTCTAATACTTTGTGTATCGCTTGTTCCATCGCATCAACAGCAAATTGATAGACCTTTTTACCGTCCATTTTGATTTTGTTGACCACCGTGAGCGTGTTTGATGTATCACCTCGTGCAGCATTAAAAAAATACGCTTGATGATAGTCCATATAGGCTGGTTCAATAATCATCGCTCCAGCTCCATCACCGAAAAGAACACATGTGTTACGGTCGGTATAATCAACGATTTTCGTCAATGTTTCACCACCAATGATGAGTGCAGCACGAAAACGTCCAGTCTGTAGCATGGCTGATGCAATCTCAAGTCCATAAACAAAACCAGTGCATGCAGCATTGATGTCAAAACTCATCACTTCATGGGATAAACCAAGCTGTGCTTGGATAAAATTGGCTGTTGAAGGCGTCGATTGGTCACCGGTAATCGTCGCCATGATGATCAAATCGATTTTACTGACATCATAACCCACGCGATCAATCGCATGTTTTGCAGCTTTTACAGCCATTTCAGACGTCAATTCGTCGACAGCCCGGTGGCGTGTTTTAATACCTGTTCGAGAAACGATCCATTCGTCAGATGTTTCGACAAGTTTTTCTAAATCTTCATTGGTTATCAACGTCGGTGGTACATATTTTCCACTCGATATCACTTTTATTTTAGATGGTTTATTCATCATGTTCTCCTTGTTCAAGATAGACACCCATGCGTCTAAACTTTTCATAGCGCGCTGTCAACAGTGCACTTATTGAGCGCTTACTTAAGCGCTTGGTTTGTTCAATCACCGCATTTTTGAGTTGCTCAATACCAAAATCGGGATCAACATGTAGACCTTCATGTTCATGAATAATTTCATCAATCACGCCAAATGATGCTAAATCTTCAGCGGTTAGTTTCATCAAATGTGCTGCTACATCTGCTTTTTGGCTATCTTTATAGATGATGGACGCATAACCTTCTGGTGATAAAATGGCATAAATGCTGTTTTCAAACATCATGATATAATCACCCACACCGATGGCAAGCGCACCACCTGATCCACCTTCTGATAAAACAACAACAATGATTGGTGTCTTTAACCCCATCATGTCTTTTAAGTTGGTTGCAATCGCGGATGCTTGTCCTCTTTCTTCAGCACCGATACCTGGGTAGGCACCTGGGGTATCGATCATACACAAAATAGGACGACCGAATTTTTCAGCTTGTCTCATCAATCGATTGGCTTTTCGATATCCTTCTGGGTGAGGCATTCCAAAATTGTGTTTGATTTTTTCTTCAGTTGAACCGCCTTTTTCTTCAGCGATAATCGTCATCACTGTTCCACCCAATGTGCCGATACCGGCAAGGATGGATGGGTCATCTGCATAAAGTCGATCCCCTTTCAGTTCGATAAAATCTGGAAAAAGATCTTTAATTAAACGTTGTGCAGTTGGTCTTTTGGGATGTCTGGCAAGTTTAACTTTCTCCCATGCAGTATTCATCAAATCCGACATTAGCGCACACCTCCTTGATGGAGTTGTAAGAGCTTAAAGAGCATTTTTCTCATGTCTTTGCGGTGAACAACCATATCGACCATCCCGTGTTGAAGTTGAAATTGATCGGTTTGAAAACCTTCCGGAAGTTCTTGTCGAATGGTCTGTTTGATGACACGCGCACCTGCAAAACCGATTAATGAGGAATGTTCTGCAATATTAATATCACCTAATGAAGCAAAACTTGCTGCGACGCCACCGGTCGTAGGGTTAGTCATCACACTGATATAGAGCAACTTCTTTTGATC
>DIKN01000125.1:0-31369 GCA_002424575.1 Acholeplasmataceae bacterium UBA5617
AGAAATCCACACTTATCAACACAAAGACGTTTGAGCGCACAATAAGGCTCACAAAATAAGGTTAACATAATATATATTATACGAACAAATACAAAATGAAAAGATGGTTGTGTAAATCGATAATCACTGTTACGATTTTTGTAATGATATATTTAAATAAGAATTATATTGCTTCTATCGCATATAAACATATGCATAAAAAGAATATGAGTGTAATAAAGATGTTTGAGAGTAGATTTTAAGCGTTTGACAACTGCTTTCGTGATTAATCCTCTGTCTTTGGCTTTCGATCGCTGAAATCGCGTTTTGAGCACTTTTGAGGATATCCATGTTTTTCATTCTTTCCTCAGTTAGTTCTTCTTCTTTTATCCTATACATGTGTCAAAAAATCGAACTGATGATTCCACTGTATTTTATTCGCTCAAACGCTCATACAGCGTCACTGATTACTGAATACAGCAATTTAAGAAACCATGTTTTTTTATACATCCCTTTTGTATGATGTCATATAAACACTTCAACATAGCAAACTCAAGGTTAGAGTTCTCCTCTTTTTTCCATCTTTCAGATCTATGTTTAATTTTCGTTTCAATCCTTATTTGACGTTTTCTTTCTCGTGCTCATGCATGCGCGCGTATACGCAACGTGCATATTCCTATATTTCTTCTTCTCATCCATCGCTTTGCTCTTGTCATGATGCAACAGATTACACCGTGGTCATTGATAGAGGTATTTTTATAGTTGGTTTCTATTGTGCATGATGACTTAGTATCACTGATGACTTCTAAGCTAATTGTCTTATAAAATGAGTTTTTTATTTGAAAAGATACTGATTTTACATTTAATCTTCACATCATTTTTTTTGTGACCTTTGATTCATCTCAAACATCATCAACCAAGCAACATGATTTTCTTTTAGTCATCCTCATCAATTATTAAATATACCAAAGTTTACAAATACTAAACTCACATTTTTACTTTTTACTTTTTATTGATCTTTCTTTACTTTTCTATTTCATATATGAATATAGATAAAGCACACCAATTTCTTGATGTGTATGTGGTGTTTGCTAAATGCATCGATAAAAAATAAAAGGGCACGAATGCCCTTACTATGCGATGAATTTTAGTATATCTTCTGTCAATTGATCGGGTACATCCACAAGAGGTGAGTGACCGCAATTGTCATAAACAACTAACGTCGATTGTTTCTCCAACGCCTTCACGTTCTCTAAAACCATATATTCTGGGACAACAATATCTTTTCTTCCCCATGTATGAAGAATAGGACATTTCACATGTTGGATATTATTGGTTCCTGCATTATAGAAATTGTGTTGACTTGACATATTCAAATTGGCAAGTGCCCAATCGGCATCGATTAAATTGCGTTGCTTGAGTGATTCATTAATCCACAATTGATTGTCTTCTGCACTCGGTTTATTTACCGTATAAATGGTTGCATTGAAAACCCAACTCATCATCGCGAAATTCTTATTCTTTTGTGCATCCAATAAGGGGACAACTTGAATGGGATCTTTACCCATTTCTTCAGGAGATGCATAAACTTGACCCAAAAGCATCTGATTGTTTTCACCTTTCTTAAAGACGGGATAACCACGGTGTGTTGTTGAGTTAATTAAGACCATCTTATGGATCACATGTGGATAAGCTGCAGCAAACTCTAATGCAACCCCACCACCCAAGGACCACCCCACGAAATCGGCCTTTAGAACCTTTTTTGCTTGTAGGAAGAGGTAGATATCATCCGCGAAGTCTTTAAGCGATGTAATGCGACGATAGTAACTGGAATCACCGTATCCCCGTAGATCAGGTGCAATCACACGCATCGTTTTGGGTAAGCGTTCCAATAAAGGTGTCCAATGCATCGATGAAGAAAAATTACCATGGATTAAGACGAGTGTTTTCTCACCGGTTCCTTGCTCAATGTAATGAATCACTTCACCATTCTTCAGTACGATTTGTTTCTTTTCTAACATGCCTTAATCCTCCTAGATAGTATAGTTCGTTTCTAATGCATTGATAAACCCTAAAACGAGGGTTACAAAGAGCATCGGTTTCTCATACATGGATGCATGACCCACACCAGGTAACATCACAAGATAGGATGTCGGTATGGCATGATGTAAAGCCTTTTGGTTTGCAAGAGGTGTCAAGTAATCTTCATCAGCCGCGATGATCAGTGTTGGACAGGTGATCTTATCTAAATCTTGTCTGACGTCAAATGATTCTGCACTGTTCGTTAAACGCTCCATCGCATCCAAAAATGTAGGATTTGAAAAGATGGGAAGGAGTATCGCTTGACGCTTTTTCATCCAGTCTAACCGCTTCTCATAATAACTCGGTGAATAGATGACAGGAATCGTTGCTTGATAATAGGTTTCACCTTGTCTGGTTCGACCGATCGCATTCCATTGATGACCGATTTCAGCAAGCCAGGGGCTGGTATAAGGTGTGGTGTTAAACAAGACGAGACGTTCGACGATATGGGGATACTTGATAGCAAACAATAAGGCAACTTCTCCGCCGTAAGAAATACCGACGATGTTGATGCGGTGAATCTTCAGTTCTTTGAGAAGTGTCTCCATGATGTCGACTTGAATGGCTTGAGTATAAAAAGAATTTTCGAGTTTTTCGCTTTGACCTTGATCGATGAAATCTAATCGAATGAGCTGATTCTGATGAGATAACGTTTTAACGAAAGGTTCCCAGCTTTTGGTCGACATCATGATGCCGTTTAAGATTAGGATTGGTTTACCTTCTCCTTGAACATCATAGAAAATGTTTCGACCTTTAAAATCTAAGAATGGCATGCTATTGAATATAACCCAGTTGGATGGCTTCAGCTCTAAGCTCATCTCTAAACTTGGGGTGTGCAATCGAAATCAAGAGATTCACACGTTCTGCAACGGTTGTTCCTCGAAGCGATACACAACCGTATTCGGTGACCACATGATCGACATCTGCACGGGATAACGTGACGATGGCACCAGGTTTTAAGAAGGGAACAATTTTGGAGATTTCTTCACGTTCACCGGTCTTTTGATTTTTCACCATGGCGGTGGAATACAATGTGATAAAACTCATACCACCTTTTGAGTTTTGTGCACCCACTGCAGTGTCCGCTTGTCCACCGGTTCCAGAGAACTGTTTATGTCCAATCGATTCGGATGCACATTGTCCTGTTAAATCGACTTCAATGGTGGTATTGATGGAGACTTGATTGTCATTAAGTCCGATGATTGCAGGATCATTGACGTAGTTACCGTTGAGAATTTGAACACTTGGGTTGTTGTCGATAAAGTCGTAGAGTTCTTGTGTCCCGAGTGCAAAGCAGCACACATGTTTGCCTTTATGCGTTTTCTTTCGTAAACCGTTGGCTGCACCTGCTTTAACAAGTTTCATCAAGCCCGTGGTAAACATTTCAGTATGAATCCCTAAATCTTTTTTGTGCATCAATGCATGCGCAACCGCATTGGGAATACCACCGATTCCAAGTTGCAACGTTGAACCATTTTTAATCTTTTCGGCGATGAAGTGACCAATCGCAATATCTTTCTCGTTGGGTTCTGCATCCGGTAATACGGGTGGATAATAATCGACATGGATGATGTAATCGATATGACTTTCATGAACTTCCAAATCGCCGAATGTGCGAGGGAAGTTTGGACTGACCTCCAAGATGACGATATCTGCTAATTCAATAGCTTCCTTTTCATAAACGTTGGATAATGAAAGCGATAAAAAGCCATGCTTATCAGGTGGCGTTGCTGTACCGACGAAAATAGTCGGTTTGACATGTTCAAAACGCTTACGACCAGCTAGGTGCAAGTGATTGGGAATAAAACTGATGTTGCCATTGTCATGTGCCTTTCTTAAGGACGCACCATAAAACCAGCTGTCAACTGAAAATGATGTCTTATATTCAGGGTTGATAAAGAACTCACCATTTTCAAATGGTAAACAGTTTGTGACACGCACGTTTTGGACTTCTGAAGCACGTTGATGCAATGCCTTGATAAATTCCTTCGGTTCAGCGCCTGCCATGCCTAAAACGATGTTATCGTTCGATTTGACCACATGGATCGCTTCTTGAACCGTAATGATTTTCGGAGATTTCATGTTCATACCTCTTTCTTATAAAATGAGGACAAGGGGAGGGTTGCCCCTCCCCTCGCTCAATTTGAACTTATTTTGCTTGAATTTGTGATAGGGTTTCGATTTCTCTAACTTTTTCAAAAATGTCTGTACTTGGATTGTACTTCAAGAGTGACATGGAGTCAATACCCCAACGCTTGCCACCACCGAAATCAACAGATCCACCCATGGGGATAGAAATAGGTGCTGATTCCATAGCCTTGATGAAGGATTCCCAAGTGAGAGTGCCTGTACCAACGCGTTCGAGACCTGCGATGAATGTACGTGCTGCAATGTAACCAGCGATTGCGAATGAGTTGGAAAGCATAGCTGTCTTACCTGCTTCATCCAAGAAACTTGCATTGTTGATTGCAGTTGCGAAGAGTGCTAAGTCTGCACTACCTTTATCACTGAAAATATCAACCCATGCATTGGTATAGATGGGGAAAGTGTAATTGGTTGCTGCATCGACTGCAGTTGCATCAGCGTTAACATAGGATGTGAACACAGGAACGTTGAATGCAACACTTTGCATGACACCGATTGCTGCCTTGAAAGGCGCTTGGTTGGTTGCGATGATAACCGCTTGAACACCTTGAGTACGGAAGTTTTCAATAGCTGTATTCAATGCTGGAATATCAGAGGTTGCGAATGAACTGTAGATGAAGTTTGCATTTCTGCCTGCAGAACGCGCTTCGATTTCAACACCTTCACGGATGGATGAACCAGCATCGTCTGTTGTATAGAGGACACCAACTTTCGCATTAGCTGCGAGTGCTTGGTTACTTCCTGTACCGAAGAGAGCTTCATTGAGTGCACGTGCAGTCATGATACGACCATCGGTTAAGTAGATGGGTTGTACGGGCATCACAGGATCAAGTGGTGATCTTTCGCGATAGAGCACGTTAACACCGGTTGCTGCATAAACCATGGGGACACCGACTTCGCGGATTAAACCTAAGGTTGCAGAAACGGTTGGTGTACCGAAGTGTCCAACGAGTGCGAACACTTTGTCATCATTGATAAGCGCACGTGTATTGGTTAGACCAACTGTACCATCAAAACCGTCATCTCTGTTGACATAAACGATTTCACGACCACCAATTCCACCTGCTTCATTGATTTCTTCAAAAGCGGCTTTCATACCATTTGCAAAGGGGACACCAACGAAAGAAAGTGCACCTGATAGAACAGCGGTGTTACCAACTTTGACAGTGGTCGCAGTCACACCTTGAACGGTGATGTTACGAACTTCTGCGTAGAATGATGTGGTTAAACTTTGATAAGTAACAACGACATCATAACGTCCGATTGAACCTTGAACGAATCCTGACAATGTATATTGTGAAGAGGTTAAGGTTTGTCTGCGGCCAGTGTTGAATAAAACTTCAACGACTAAACCAGCAGGATTGAACGCTTCTTGCTTGTTGTAGATCTGTTGTGTTGGAACAGAAACAACATTTAAACTGAGAGCTTCTTCTGGAGCTTCTGGGTCAAAGACAGCGATACCGAAGGTTGCAGTCACACCTTCATAAGTGATGGTGATTGTCTTGAGACCAGCTGCTGTGGATGAGAAACCCGTTACTGTGTAGTCAGCAGCAGTTAATGTACGGTCTGTACCATCACTGAAGATGACTTTCACAACCATGCCGGCTGCATTAAATGCATCACCGACGATGTACTCTACTTTGGTAGGTGGCGTTACGGATAAACGATCTACCGTGACTTCTTCTTCAGCACAAGCAAACAAACCGAAGGAAGCCAGCAAGAGCACGAGAAGAGCAATAATCTTTTTCATATTTTTCTCCTTTTTGCCTTTTGGCACTTTTCTATTTTCTATGTTTACAAAGAAACATGTCAAACCTAATGTTTAGAACCTAAATACGCATTGACGAGTTGTTCGTCCTTGAGAAGCATGTCACCCTGTCCTTGTGAGACAATCTTACCGAGTTCGAGAATATACGCGTAATCGGCAATTTTGAGTGTTTGGAACGCATTTTGTTCCACGATGAGAATCGTACGACCTTGTTCTTTAATCTTACTGATGATCGCAAAGATATCACGAACGATGAGCGGTGCTAAACCGAGTGAGGGTTCATCAAGTAAAAGTAATTTCGGATTACCCATGAGTGCACGTCCAATGGCGAGCATCTGTTGCTCACCACCTGATAATGTGGAAGCTTGTTGTTTTCTTCGCTCCTTGAGAATCGGGAAATAACCAAACACTGCTTGGAGAAGTTCTTGAATGATCTGACTTCTCTTCTTGATGTGAACAATCCCCTGATCATCGGTTGTTTTTTGTGTCTTGAGGGAATAAGCACCAACGAGCAGATTTTCTTCAACGGTTAATCCATGTAAGATCAAACGTCCTTCCGGTGATTGTACAATACCAAGACCAGCAATTTTATGAGGATCTTGGTTGGTGATGTTTTCACTATCGAACAAAATCCTTCCACTCTTGACTTTAACAACCCCTGAGATGGAGCGAATGGTGGTCGTTTTCCCAGCGCCATTGGCACCAAGAATTGCCACAATCGATCCCTCATTGACATTCATGTTGATCCCTTTAACAGCGCGAATAATGCCATAGTCGATGACTAAGTCTTTGATTTCTAGAATCGCCATCTTACTCACCTCCTAAATAAGCTTCTTGGACAACAGGGTTGGATTGAATCTCTTTTGGTGTTCCGATGGCAAGCATCTTACCAAATGAGATGGCACAGATGGTATCACAAAGTTCCATCACGAGACCCATGTCATGTTCCACGAGGAAAATGGTCACTTTGTATTCCTTTTGAATCTTTCGAATGGTTTGGATCAATCGATCGGTTTCAAGATCGTTGAGTCCTGCAGCAGGTTCATCAAGGATGATCAGTTGCGGATTACTCATGAGGGTACGTGCAAGTTCAACCTGTTTTAAGATCCCATAGGGTAATCCAATCGGGTAAAAATCTTTATAGGCAATCAAGTTTAAATCGGTAAGAACTTTAATCGCTTTTTGTCTTAGAACGGACTCCTCACGTTGAAAACGGCGTGTTTTTAACAGGTGATGGAAAAATCCGGTTTGATAGAGTGAGTGTGCACCGACGAGCAAATTATCAAGGATCGATAACTCCCAAATCAATTCGACATTTTGGAATGTCCGCACAATGCCTTGATGGATGATATCGTGAACCGCATAATGATTCAAGTTGATGACATCGTTTCGCTTGTCGCGATAATAGATTTCACCCTTGGTGGGTTTATAAAATTGTGTAATACAGTTGAATACTGTGGTTTTACCAGCACCGTTGGGTCCGATGAGTCCAAAGATTTCACCTTTTTTGACATCGAAGGAAAGATCTGAAACGGCAACAAGTCCACCAAACTGCATCCGTAAACCTTGTAGACGTAAGATGATGTCTTCGGGAAGTTCTTGTTGTCCCGCTAAAAGCAAGTTCTTATGTTCAAGGCGTAAGGCTTCAAGTTTTGTTTTCATCACTTGAAGCATGCGATCAAGACGTGCTTTTTCACGTTTTAATGTCTCTTCATCCTGATCTTTTAAAGCTTTTTCTTCAAAATCAAGTATGGATTGAACCCGGGCTTTTTCTGCCTGATATGCTTTTTCAGCATCATTTAGTGCTTGCGAAGATCGTTCTAGAACATTGATACTTCGGATGAGCGCTTGTTTCTTTTCCTCGAGTTCTTGATGAAGCAATTGAATGTCTTGATGGAATGCATCGGTCAAAGTCGTCTTTGATGCATCGTTTGATCGACTGAGTTTACGCGTAAATGATGCTTTCTTGGCGCGCTCCTTGAGTTTATAATTTTTTTCAAGCTTATCAATCTCAGGTTGGATGAAAGCTTGAACATATTGATCATGGCTGAGTGTTCTTATCTCATAAGAGAATAGTTCATCTCGAAATGCTTCTTTTCTTTTTGCCATTTTTTTCGCTCGTTTTTGAGCGAGTCTTTCTTCCATAACACTCAGATAAGATGCGAGATAAGTCATTTTCTTTTCAAGTCTATCCATCTTTTCAGCGATACGGAGTGTAGGGTTAAGGTTATTCTTCAGGTCCATAACGATACTCCTTTACTTTGGAAAGAATCCAATGATAGGCTTTTTTGCTGATACGAGAAAGATCACTAAACATTCTCACAATACCACCGGGATAAAACATGACCACTAAAATGATGAGTGCACCATTGATAAACAGTGAAGCATTTCCATAGCGGGCAAAAAATGGGATGCGAGCTAACACGAGTTGATTGAACCCAAAGATAAAGATCGTTCCTAAACTGACACCCCAAATGGATTTAGCTCCACCGATGACCACAGCAGCAAGGATATTTAAAGATAACGCAATGTTCCATATGTTGGGGATGGTTGAGCGTGTATACATCATGTAGAGCATACCGCCAATCACCGCAAGTACAGTGGATACGATAAAACTGAGTAAACGGAACTTTAAGATTGAAATACCCATAGCTTGTGCAGCAGATGTTGAGTTCTTAATCGAGAGCATGGCGCGACCTGTTGGACTATTGATGATGTTAAGGACTGCAAACATGGTCAAGACTAAAGCCAAGACAAGGACATAATAGACCTGTTCTTCACGGACAGCAAACCCTAGGATGGTATAACGATCGAGCTGAAAACCGACGAGTCCTTTGGTGACTTTGGTCCAAAATTTGAAGACTTCAACCAAAATTTCAGAAAGACCTAAGGTGATAATGGCTAAGTACATCCCTTCGATGCGAAGTGAGATAAATCCAACCACAGTACCTAATCCTATCGAAATCATGATTCCTACGATAAATGCAACGATCAAAGGCATTCCAGCAGTACCCAAGATATAGGCGACCACATAAGAACCAACACCGATAAAACCTGCAGTTCCTAATGAAGCTAAGCCGGTGTAACCAAGCAATAGCGTAAAACCTAAACCAATGATGATATAAATCCAAATGATGGCAAACACATCAACAACCCCAGAGGGAATCGCGTTGATGTTGCCTAAAATGCGGATTAAAATCATGACGAATAATGAGAGAAACACACCGAAAAAGGGATGTTTAGTCAACTTTTTCCAGGTGGATAGAGGTGTAGATTGTTGAAGTGGACGATGTTCGAGCATACTTACACCTTCTTTGCGATCCGTTTGCCCAATAGACCAACGGGTTTAATTAAAATGATGACGAGCACGAGTAAATAGACAATCGCATTGGACCATTCGTTACTGAGAAATTGCCAAGCAAAGACGCGGGATATCGGAATAATGAAGGCTGCAATCATCGGTCCTGCAAAGGTTGAGAAACCACCTAAAACAGCAGCGAGGAATCCGTTGATCTGTAAGCCCATCATCAGATCGGGTGACAATGTGAAAACCGTGGGTGCAAATAAACCTGCAGCCAGCGCACCAATACCACCAGCTAATCCCCAGCTCATCGCAGTGATGAATTTGGTGTTGACACCCATCATACCTGCAACCACTTCATTGGAGGCTGTTGCACGCACGCCTAACCCCCATTTGGTATACTTTAGTGCGATAAAGATAGCACCTAGGACCACAATGGTTGTTACGATGGAAATCAATGAATGACCTGAGATGTAAATCGGTGTCGATCCACCAACATTAAGTTCAAAAACTCTACGCGTTAAAGGCATGGGTGTAGGTTGAGCGTAAACACCAAAAACGACAGGAAATAAACCTGAGAAAACTAAAATCATGCCCATGGTGATCATCTGTTTGGTCAAAACGTTGGAATATCTCGATTTTCGTATCAACATTGTATCGATAAATAATCCAAAACCAAAACCGACGATAATCCCGATCACGATCGAAAACAAAAGCATCATCACAGGGTTACCCTCTGGATTATTGACCATCATGATGTTGACAAAGAGATTGGTGATCACATACGCACTAAAGGTTGCGATGGAGCTTTGAGCAAAGTTAGTGGTGTACGATGTTTTGAAGATGAGCACAATCGCAAACGTAATCAGGGCTAAAAACGATGCTGCGGTGATACCTTGAAAAAGCATGGATAAGATTTGTTGTAGTGTCATAGCTTACCCCCATTTCACGATATTGGCTGCCCACACATAACCGATACCTGCGGCGAGCATGCAGACGACCGTCCCGTCCTTGACCTGACCGCGTTGTAGGGCAAGGTGCAGAGACAGGATTTGGTCGATCTGGCCAATATGTCCGTAATCTTCAAGATAAATCGATTGTTCTGGCTTGAGACCCAGTTCTTGTAACATCGCATCATGACCCGAACGTTTGATATGAAGGATATCGAGATAACCGATATCACGACGTGTCATGTTAGATTTACGAAGCGCTTCATCGATGCATCGATACCAATTGGGCATTGAAACTTCGTTCAATCGATTTTTCATTTTGACAGGGTCCATCAAGCGAAGCGACTTTTTAGCCTCACCGACATTGGCGAGTGTAATCGGATGACATAATCCTCCGATTTCAACACCAGCAGTTCGAGACAACGATCCATCGCCGATGACATGGGATCCCAAGAGTAAATTTTTACCGTAATTCTTCTTTAAAATGATGGCACCACCACCTGCACCGAGGTTGTACATCATGGACATATCCTTATCGGTAAAATCCACGAAATCACCATTACGATAGCCACCAACGACCATGATGACATGGATTTCATCGTCTGCAATGAGCATATCTTTCGCCATCTTCATGGCTGATACTGTTGTACAGCACCGGTTTTGAACATCGATACCCCATGCGTTTGTTGCACCAATACGATCTTGGATGTATAGTGCAGACGTGGTTAAAGGGTATTCCTTCCATTCTTCTGTCACACTTAAGATGACATCGATTGATTTTGGATCAATACCTGTATGTTTAAGGGCATCAAGTGCAGCGAGCGCACCCATTTCCTGTGTTCCATCCTGGGGGAGGGTCAAGGGAATAACTTTTTCGCGAATACCTAATTTGTCGATGACTGCTTGCTCGCTCCACACACCAAGTGTAGCTTCGGAGACATCGCGTGCTGTCATTCGACCTTGTGGTAAATAAATGCCAGTTCCTACGATTCCTACATTGACCTTGCTCATGAGGAACACCTACTTTCTACAAAATGAATTATAAGCGCATACCGCCGTTGACATTGAGTGTTTGACCTGTGACATAAGACGATTCTTCAGAAGCTAAGAAAAGTGCTGCATTGGCAATTTCATGAGGTTGTCCAAGACGACCAAGCATCGTAAGCTTTGCAAATCCATCAAGTAAGTCTTGTGGAACAGTCTTTAAGATATCGGTCATGATATAACCTGGAGCAATCGCGTTGACTCGAACATTTGCACCTTTGCGAGCAAATTCTTTAGCCCATGTCATGGTTAAACCGATAACACCTGCTTTGGTCGCAGCATAATTCGCTTGACCAATGTTACCGAAGACACCGACCACTGAGGAGATGTTGATGATTGAACCATAACCGTTAGCTTCCATATGAGGGCCGATTAAACGTGTCATATTAAAGACACCCTTTAAGTTAACGTCTATGACAAGATTCCATTGATCATCGGTCATTTTTCTGGTCATCGCATCTCTTGTGATCCCCGCGTTGTTGACGAGAATGTCGATTTTACCATATGTTGCAACAACTTCATCAAAGAACTTTTGAACACCTAAAACATCGGTGACGTTTAAATTGTAAAAGTGTACATTTTCACATTGATAGGTGGGTTCACCCATATCCGCTGCGATCACGATCGCACCTTCTTTAGCAAATGTTTCAGCCATGGCTTGACCTAATCCCTTTGCACCACCTGTTATAACAGCAACTCTATTGTGTAAACGTTTCATGCTTATTCTCCTTTATTTAACTTTCTTTAAAATCACGGCAGTACCCATACCACCGCCAATGCAGAGGCTAGCTAAGCCGATGTTGAGTTTGTCCTGTTTAAGCATTTCATGAAGTAAGGTTACGATAATACGGTTTCCACTCGCTCCAACAGGATGTCCTAATGCAATGGCACCACCATTGGGGTTTGTGCGGCTTAAAATATAGTCTTTGGTCACATGAAACGCCTCTGTCAATTCTTTAATAACACCTAAGGATTGGGCAGCAAATGCTTCATTGAGTTCAAAGGTATCAATCGCTTCAAAGGGAATATTCGCCAGTTTGATGGCTTGCTTAATCGCTGGTGTGGGACCTAAACCCATCACGGATGGATCAACACCACCTTGACCAATACCAATCACTTCAGCGAGTGGTTTAATATCATGAGCTTTCACGTAATCTTCTGAAGCCAGAATGATGAAGCTTGCACCATCGTTAATGCCTGATGAACTACCTGCAGTGACAGAACCATCTTTTTTGAATGCGGGACGAAGTTGAGCAAGTTTTTCAAGTGATGTTGTTCGATTCATGTATTCATCATGTTCGAACACGATGTCACCCTTCTTATTGGGAATAATGACGGGAGCAATTTCCGCCTTAAACTTACCTTGATCTTGTGCAGCGATGGCTTTCTTTTGGGATTCCCAAGCAAAAGCATCCTGTTCTTGACGTGTTAAACCGTATTTTTCAACGATATTTTCTGCGGTGACACCCATATGATATCCTTCAAATGCATCGGTCAATGCATCCCAAAGCATGTGATCACGCATCGGTTGTTCACCCATCTTAAGACCACTTCTAACTTGACTTGGGATCAAATAAGGGGTGTTACTCATCGATTCAACACCACCAGCAATCACGAGGTGATGTAGTCCCAGCGCAATGTTAGAAAAACCATTCATCACACTCTTCATACCACTGCCGCATACCATGTTGACACCATAAGCGGGGACTGAAGATGGAATGCCTGATAAAATCGAGACTTGACGGGCAACACCTTGTTTTAGACCCGCTGGTAAAATGTTACCGACTAAGACTTCATCGATATCGGATACTTGAATGTTTGTTTCTTTCAGTAGTTGTTTTAGAACCTGTGAACCAAAATCTGCGGGGTGAAGTGTAGATAGGGTACCCAAAAAAGACCCTATTGCGCTACGCTTTGCACCAATGACATAAACCTTTTTCATGTATATGCTCCTCCTAAAAGCGTTTTCAATTTTTTATAAAAAACATATTACATCATGAAAAACCAAAATAAATGGCTTAGTTAAGGTTTTTTTCATGTTGTAATCGCTTTTATATAACGTGAATACTTATTCATAATACGTTATTATTCTATCATAGAGAAAGCGCTTTGTCAACAATTGTGAGAGTGAATTCATGTTAGTGTGTTAAAAAACAAAAGAGAGGTGGGAGAATCCTCTCTATGTGTGCAAAATAACAAGGAGACAATTGGGAGTTATAACGATCATTATCCATGAATACTGGGGGTGTGAGGCATGCTTTGAATCTCCCAATCAATCATGTCTCACGATAAACATGAATAAACATTCGCTATAAGTATATGATAACTGAAAGCATTGAAAACGTCAAGATGTCTTGTGAAATCTTGTTCATCAAGCGATTCCTTTATCGCGATTGTTCACTTTTTTTGATATATCAAAGAGCTAACATGAATCTTTTTTCATTGTAATTTTGAACATTTTGATTTACACTTATAGATGGGTGATACGATGGACCAGGTCAATTACCGTCTTCCCAAACGAAAAGATGGACAAAAAACGTTTGATCATATTATTGATACAGCAAAAAAACTGTTTTCTAAAAATGGGTATCAAGCAACCTCAATCAATGAAATCATTGAAAAATCGGGGATTGCAACGGGAACGTTCTATTTATATTTTGATGACAAGTTTGCCCTTTATTCTTACGTGTTGATGAAGTATCGTCACTCGATTAGAAAAGCCATCTCTGAAGGTATTCAAGGTGCTCAAACGCGTTATGAAAAAGAAAGACTCGGGATTAGAGCCTTTCTTAAGTTCGCATGGAAAGATCCGCTCGCTTATCGTATCATTTGGGAATCCATGTTTGCTGATAAAGAACTTTTTAGAGAGTACTATGAAACGTTTAGTAGGGATTATGTCAGACAACTTTCGTCAGCCGTTCATCATGGTGAAGTCAGAGATGATGTCGATTTAGAAACCTTATCCTATATCCTGATGGGGATATCTAACTTCGTAGGTCTTCAAGTGCTTTTTAGAGAAACATTGACTGATATAGATTTAGATCGCATCACCGATAATGTGATGAAAATTCTACAAGATGGTATGTTCGTCAACTCAGCCCAATAGGGTTGAGTTTTTTTTATGTGAAGAGGACGATATCATCGTTTAAAAAAAAACCAAGCTTATGGGCTTGGCTATTTTTGGTTTTGTTCAACCTTGCAGGTGTTAATGCCAAACAAGGTGTATAAACCACAAAAACTAAAAAGTGCCGTGAAGACTAAGATGGCTGTGGGAATTAAAAGCCAATACAAGGGAAGGACGAAACTTAAGACAACAAGACCTAATGCGAGGACATAACGGATGATTTGGTCGACCTTTCCAACATTTTTCTTCAATTTCATGGGGTTTCCTCCTTTCTAAAAGATGGGTGTGACAGTGATTGTTGATCCATCACATGGGATATCAAGACGGCAGTTGAGTTTATTTTCGATACCTTGACCGAGCTCAAACCGGTAAAAATCAATAATCTTCACATCGTTTAAGGTTTGATGAACCCGCTGATTGGGGTCATAGAGTGATGATTGATCGAGCAAACACATCTGCCTGATATGTTTGATCTTCTCCTCCTCGCTTCCCGCGAATCCTTCTTGTTTAAGCATATACATTTCATAATCGAGTGTGTTTTGATCAAGTTCGCTAAAAGAAAGGTATTTCGGTCCGTGAGATGCAATTTGCATCGTGATTTTTTTACCGATGTCATCAGATTGTCGATCTGTAATCAATAAAACAGAGTGTTTGCCACCAAGATGCATATAGCTATAAAAGACTTGATGTGGTTGTTTTTTGATCCGATGAAAGCGGCGGATGAAACAATGTTCTTTGATGATTGTAGCGACTTTGTTGATATAGTCTTCAACGGTCATCCCTTGAATCAACACCTGTTTCGCATCCGATAAAGTGATGGCTGAGGATCGCATAAGATGCTCGCCAAGAGTCACCATCATGTCAATAAATTGAGGATGTTTAGAGACAAAATCGGTCTCAGCGTTCACCTCAAACAGGATGGCTTGGTTTCCATCTGTCACCACACGTGTTAAACCTTTTGATGCGATGCGTGTTGACGATTCTTGCTTAACAATCTTTGTCTTTAACCATTGTCTTGCGGAATCAAGATCATCATGGGTTTCTTCAAGGGCTTGTTTGACCTCAAGCATGCCTAATCCTGTTTCTTGACGCAGTTGTTTCACTTTGTTGATATCCATGATGATGACCTCCATCATAATTATAGCACTCCTACGTTTAATTAGTTAAAATAACGCATAAAATAAACAAAAAAGGCCAAAGCCTTAATCGTTGAATAAAGAGAGTTGTTCGACACCAAATTTGCGGTGACCAGAGACAATTCGTTGCCACTTTGAACTTCTTCCTTTGCCTAATGGACGAATCTTATCTTCATCTTTCAATCGCTTCAGTGTGCGATCGATGGTCGCGTCACTGACGTTTGGATGACGCTTTCTTAAGTCTTCTTTAGAGAATATTTCATCCAATTTTAAAATGCTGTTTTCTATGTTATTGGATTTGTTAAGTTCCTTTTCAAACACGTATTCATGGGCCATGTCATCAACTTCTTCATAGCTTGCAATGACAATATGGAGAAGGATGCGCGATAGCATATCGGTTTGAGCATAGCCTGATGACCAATAATACGATGCCGTAATGACTCCAGACTTCCAACCTTCCATTTCTTTGAGAAAATATTTGAAAAATGAAACGTATTTAAACACAGAAAAATCTTTAGCAATCAGCGCGTATAAAAGGATTAACGCAACCCATTCTTGATGCTGTGTCACGATGTTCATGTTCAAAAAATCAACATAGAAATTCGTGATCAGTTGTGTCAGTTCAAACTTCTTTAAACGAATGTTTTTTTCGTAGAGTTGCATCAATTTCTCTAAATCTTCTCGCTTGGATGCCTTTTTTGTTTTAAGCATCCCTTCCTCTTCACGCTCATAGTTGACAAATCCGATCGGGTCCGCATTCTTTGACATCAGTTTGATTAAGTTTCCCACTTCATTGACCAACAGTTCAAAATCTTCTGGTCTTTTATGAAGTTGATGTAAAGCCTGTTTTACGTTGGCTAAAAGATGTTCATCTTTGGTGCGCGGTGACATCGGTTTTTTTGCAAACAAACGAATGCGTGCATCGGTCATGTCTAACTGAAAAATCCGTGCGAGAGCGATGAGGTTTTGTTCCATCGTTTTCTTTTCAAACGCATGACTATCGCGGTTAAAAAGATCGTCATAATAAAACGATTTGCCTTTCGATTCATAGAGTGATAGAAGGAGCATCATCACATCTTGCGGGGTTTGGATACGCTCCATATTGCTTAAAGCTTTCATGACCATCATCTCCTAATGATGAAAACTTGATCCCCCGATGAATTCTCTCAATAGAGAATTGCATGGTACGATGTCATCATCGATATTTTTAAAATACTTCAAGAATTTTAAAAGGCGGTTCGCGGTAATGAAGTGTTTATTATCGCGTGGTATCGCTAGAAGTTGGGCAACAGCGTGCTTCTTTAAGACAGCTAACTCGTAGGTGAGTTCTGAATTAAAGACATAATTTGCTTCCTTTTGAAAGGGATAAATCCATTGGAACTCGCCACGGCGTACCGATGGCCACATGTTCATGGTGTCAATTGCTGATGCATTTCGATATTTTTGGTCCCGGACAATACGGCGTAGTAATCTCAACTCCGTGATACTGATGGGATTGTGATCATCGATATGGAGTTGGGTTTGTGGTGCGATGTAGATTTGGAATTTTTGATGTTTAGGAATGCTTCTCGTTAACTTTTCATTTAACGCGTGAATCCCTTCGATGATGATCGGTGTATCCTCATCTAAATGAATGGTTTTTCCTTGTTCACGCTTACCCGTCTTAAAGTTGAACTTTGGTAAGGTTACGCTCTGACCTTGAATGAGTGAGAGCATATCGTGGTTAAATAGTTCAACATCAAGTGCATCGATATGTTCTAAATCCGGTGATCCATCTTCATTTTTGGGAGCGAGATGCTTACCTAAATAGTAATCATCGATGGAAATCATGACCGGTTTAAGACCTCTTGACATCAGTTCAACACGCAAACGATTGGAGAATGTTGTTTTTCCGGATGATGAAGGACCTGCGATACCAATCAAACGAATGTTTTCAATGTTGTTTTGGATTAAATTGCCCAATTCGTTCAATTGATGATTGTGTTTGGTTTCACACATGTTGACAAAGTCAACCGCAGATGGGAAATCTTTCGCGTAATCATTGATTTTAGCAATCGAATTACCCTGAATGATTTTCCCCCATTTAGCAGCTTCTTTAAGTGCTTGTCCAAACGTGGGTTCATCAGTGAATTTAGGAATCTGTCCGTTCAGTTCAGCACGTGGATATTGAATGATGAATCCAGGGTGATAAGGAAACATCTCATAGGATGTCAATAATCCTGTTTCAGGAAGCATATAACCAAACATGTAGTTGATGTAGCCATCACACTCATATAAGTTCACATAATCTTCTTCGCGATATTCCATGATGGCGACTTTGTCGGGCATGTTGAGATCGGTGTATAATTTGGTTGCTTCACCAATGGATACCCGCTTACGTGTAATCGTGAGATTTTTTTGGATAATCCTATTCACTTCATCTTTAATGGCTTTCACAACGGCGATGTTGATCGGACCATCATAATGTTCTAAAATAGCTAAAATTGAACGTGAGATGCTGTAGTTAAATTTCACTTTGCTGCTTGGCAGTAAACGTTTAATAGCCATCGCAACCACATACCGAAGCGTCGATTCATACATGCGAATCGCATCGGGGTGATCATATCTTAAAAATTCGATGATGGCATCCTTGGTTTCAATATAAGAGAGCTCTCTTAAGCGTCCGTTCACGGTTGCAGCTAAAACATTTTTTTGACCCAATTCGCGTGCGATATCGAGCAAAACTTGGGGGCGGTCATACGTATAATGTTGACCTTCAATAATTAATTTCATATGATTCTCCTATTCGTCCTCATCGAATAAATCAAATCTATTCAGATGAATCTTTTTATCTTTAAGTTCAATGACTTCTTCTTTCACGAGGTCAACGGTTTCGACCTTTTCTTTTGGTTCTACTTTTTTCTTGTTAACTTTTTCGACTTTAGGTTCTTCTTTTTCATCTTTAGCATCAAAGATTTCAATCGCATACCCTCTTCCAAGATCCATTTCTTCAAACATTTTTTTGCCGAATTTATTACCTGTGTACTTAAGATCGTTAGCAGTGAGCATCAAACTACCTTTTTCGGTTAAAATGCGTGTTCCCACATTTTCTTTTTGTTGGAGTCGACCCAAACGTGCAATCGAAACGGCAAGGTGGGGATTTGCTTTTTGATGTTCGATGATTAAAATACCACGACGATTACGGTTATAAACGGGTAGTTCTTCGACGACATCTTTGATGACATGTCCTCGGTTGGTTAAAATGATGAAATCATCACCTGGTTTGACATAGATGGCACCTGCAACTTCATCACCATCTTGAAGAGACATGCTCTTGACTCCACCTGCTTGCAAACCATAGAGTGGAAGTTCTTCGGTTTTAAAACGAAGCGCATACCCTTTTTTGGAGACCGACAGAATGTTTGACTTTTCATGAATATCGACACTGATCACTTCATCGCTATCTGCGAGTTTCATGCATTTGACGGATTTGTTGAATCGTGTGACTTCAAAATCAGCGATTTTTGCCTGCTTCATCATGCCTTCCTTGGTTGCAATCAATACATTGATATCTTCTTTGAAGTTGGATACAGGGAGAATTTTGACCAATCGTTCATTTTTTTCGATCGGTGTGATGTTGTTGATGTAGATGCCAAGATCTTTCCATTTTTGTTCATCGATCTTAAAGACAGGAAGGAAAATGTAGTTCCCTAAATTCGTGAAAATGAGCAGTGTGTCGAGCGTATTAAGTTCAACTTCAAACATGAGGGCATCGTTTTCTTTCAGACCACAGCTTTGAGAAGCTTGGTACGATCTGGTTGATGCGCGTTTGATGTAGCCATCTTTGGTAATACCGATCATGACTTTTTCATCGATGATTAAATCTTTTTGATCGATTTTGATGTTTTCAATTTCAGCTTCAATTTCGGTTTTTCTGACATCACCCAAGAGATCGACCATGTCGGTCAATTCCCTTTTGATGACACGCCGTAAAGCTTGTTCAGAGCTTAAAATGTGCTCAAGTTCTTTGATGCGTTCCGATAGACTGACCGATTCTTGTTCAAGGGCGATGATGTCGGTATTGGATAAGCGGTAAAGCTGCAAGGTGACAATCGCTTCAGCTTGAACTTCTGAGAATCCAAATGAAGCCATTAAATTTTCTTTGGCATTTTGTTTATTTTGTGAGTTCCTAATGATTTTTACGACTTCTTCAATCACAGAAACCATTTTGATTAAACCTAAAACGATGTGTTGACGTTTGGTCGCTTTGGCGAGTTCATAATTTGAACGGTTGGTGATGACATCCTTTTGATGGTCAACATAAGCTTTAAGAATAGGAATGACACCGACCAAAACGGGACGGTGATTCATGATAGCTACCATGTTGTAGTTGTAGGCAACCTGTAAATCTGTATTTTTAAATAAAAGGTTTAAGATCAGCTGTGCATCAGCACCTTTTCTTAAATCAATGGCAATTCTTAATCCTTCTTGGTCAGATTCATCTCGGATTTCTAAGATATCTTCAACCTTTTTTTCAATACGGAAAACATCCATCGCTTTGACGAGATCGGCTTTGTTAATTTCATAGGGTATTTCGGTGATGACAATCCTGTCTTGGGATTTGCTAATCTCTTCGATTTTGCTCTTTGAACGGATGACAATCTTACCACTACCCGTTTCTAAAGCTTGTAAAATACCTGAGTGTCCTTGAACGATACCACCGGTTGGGAAATCAGGGCCATGAATGATTTTCGCAATCTCCTCAAAGGTGATCTTCTCATTGTCGATATAGGCTAGGGTTGCATCGACGACTTCCTTTAAATTGTGGGGTGGAATGTTTGTCGCATATCCTGCGGATATACCTTTGGCACCGTTGACCAAAAGATTAGGAAATTTCGCAGGTAAAACAACCGGCTCTAATTCTTCATCATCAAAATTGGGGACAAAAGGCACCGTTCGTTTATCAATATCACCCAAGAGAGCTTCAGCAGCTTTCGAGAGTCTAGCTTCCGTGTAACGCATAGCGGCAGCAGAATCACCGTCGATTGACCCATTGTTACCGTGCATGTCGATCAAAGGGACACGCATTTTGAAATCTTGTGAAAGACGAACCATCGCTTCATAGATCGAGGAATCACCATGTGGGTGATATTTCCCCATGACTTCACCTGCAATGCGGGCTGATTTTTTATAGGGTTTATTGTGAAACATGCCAAGTTGTTGCATCGCGTATAAGATACGACGCTGAACAGGCTTTAGCCCATCTCGTGCATCAGGGAGTGCGCGATCTTGAATGATGTATTTGGAATAACGTGCAAAGCGTTCTGAGACAATGTCCTCTAAGGAAGATTCAATGACTTTTTCAACGTACTCGTTGACTTGTTTGATAATATTTGCCATTATAAGTCTCCTTTCTGAAGATCAAAATCGTCAGACACTTCAAAGTCGACATTATCTTCAATCCAGGTGCGTCTTGGGGCAACATCATCACCCATCAGCACGGAGATACGCTTATCGGATGCTGCTAAATCTTCAATACGGACTTGAATGAGTGAACGTGTCTCAGGGTTCATCGTGGTTTCCCACAGTTGGCTTGCGTTCATTTCACCGAGTCCTTTATAGCGTTGAATGTTGTATGGATTATCATCGATCAAAGCTTTAAGTTCTTCATCGCTCCATGCATAAAAAATTTCTTCTTTTTTACTCTTTTTCTTGGTCACTTTGTAGAGCGGAGGTTGTGCGAGATAGAGGCGACCATCTTCAATTAATGGACGCATATAGCGGAAGAAAAAGGTCAGTAAAAGGATTTGAATATGAGCACCATCGGTATCAGCATCGGTCATAATAATCACTTTTTTGTAATTACATTTTTTAAGATCAAAGTCAGCACCAAAATCGGCACCAATCGTATAGATGATGGTGCTGATTTCTTCATTTTTTAAAAGGATATCGATCGCGCTACGCTCGGTATTGATCACTTTACCTCTAAGAGGTAGTATGGCTTGAAAGCGACGGTTTCTTCCCTGCTTTGCCGATCCTCCGGCAGAGTCACCTTCAACCAAAAAGAGTTCGTTGACGTTCTTATCTTTGCCTTGAGCAGGGGTAAGTTTGCCTGATAAAAGCATCTCTTTCTTCTGCTTTGATTTACCATTTCGTGCTTCATCACGCGCCTTGCGGGCAGCTTCTCTTGCACGCTGTGCGGAGAGCGCACGGTTAATGATTTGAGAAGCAATCTCTCGGTTCTCTTCAAGATAAGTTGTAAATTTATCATACACCACATAATCGGTGGCATTTCTTGCTTCAGGTGTTCCAAGTTTTCCCTTGGTTTGTCCTTCAAATTCCAAAACATCCTCAGGAATACGTAAACTGATGATGGATGTTAATCCTTCACGAATATCTGAACCATCAAGATTGGGATCTTTATCGCGCAGTAGGTTATATTTTCTTGCATAGTCATTCATCGAACGCGTTAAGGCTGACTTGAATCCGATTTCGTGAGTTCCTCCATCACGTGTTCGAACGTTATTGACAAAGGATAAAATGTTTTCTTGATAGCCATCGGTGAATTGTAAAGCGATCTCGATTTCAATGGTTTTCTTCTTGTGTTCACCCACTAAATAGGGAGCTTCAATCAGGAGTGTATCGTGTATCCCATTTTTTCCCACATTTAAAAGTTCGATGTATGCTTTAATACCCTCATCGTATTTAAATGACTCCTTTTGAGGTTTTCGCTGATCGATTAAATTCATCTTCAAACCTTTGATTAAAAAGGCGGATTCTCGAATGCGTTCCTTAACGAGGTCATATTGGAAAAGTGTGGTTGAAAAGATTTTCGGATCAGGCTTAAACCATACCGTTGTTCCGGTCTTCTTCGTATCACCAATGCGTTCAATTTGACCAATCTTAGAACCACCATCGGTGAAACGTTGACGCCAAATGCCCCCATCGCGATAAATGGTGACTTCTAGAAAAGAGGATAAGGCGTTGACCACTGAGGAACCCACACCGTGTAAGCCACCGGATACTTTGTATCCGCTTTGATCAGAAAATTTTCCTCCAGCATGTAAAACAGTAAAAATGATTTCTGTTGTTGGTCGTCCAGATGCATGCATTTTGTAGGGCATACCTCGACCGTTATCAGAAACCTCGATAGAATTATCCGCCTTAATGGTGACGGTTATTTCGCTGCCATAGCCTGAAAGAGCTTCGTCGATAGCGTTATCAACGATTTCCCAGACGAGATGATGAAGTCCTCTAGCATCGGTAGAACCGATGTACATCCCAGGACGCTTACGGACTGCCTCCAAGCCTTCAAGGATTTGTATCGATTTTTCATCATAAATTTTGTTTGTATTATTCACATGATCACCAACTTTATGTATGCATTTATTATACCAAAAAATATATGCAACTACAACGTTTGAATATGTTTTCTTTTTCGTTTTGACACCCGTTTTAATCGTGATATAATGTATAAGTAATGAGGTGACTATGATGACGTATGTTTACATTTTCTTGTTAATGCTTCTCTCTTATTTCCTTGGATCCATTCCCAGTGGTTTGATCATTGGTAAAGTTTTTAAGAACATAGACATTCGCCAATATGGCTCAAAAAACACAGGTGCAACCAACGCGATTCGCGTCCTAGGCTTCAAATATGGTGTTTGGGCTTTCGTTTTTGATTCACTCAAAGGAGCACTCGTCATTTTACTTGTTTATCTGATGAATGATCCATCACTCTTTTTAGTCAGTCAATATGAGATTAACATTTCTTCACTTTATGGGGCTGTCGCCGTTTTAGGTCATGTTTTCCCAATCTATATTCATTTCAAAGGTGGAAAAGCTGTTGCAACCTCAGCAGGCATGATATTTGCTATCGAACCATGGGTCGCCATCGGTGTCATTATTTTCTTCTTGATCATGTTTTTTATCACACGCTATGTCTCACTGTCTTCAACCATTGCAGCATCCTCTGTACTTGTCTATTTCGTCATCAGAGTCTTCATTGAACATGAACTCTTCAATTTATCGACACGCATCATGGACTTAGTTGTTGTGAGTTTGCTTGCAACACTCATCTTTATTCGACACAAAGCGAATTATCGTCGTTTAAAATTGGGCACTGAATACCGATTTATCCCAAAAAAGAAAGATAAAACACAACAATCTGCTTAAATGAGCAGATTTTTTTTATGCTGATGCAGATTTACGATTGAGTTTGATAAAGGTATTATTATCCTATATAATGAAATTGTGAGGTTTTATATGAAAAAATTATGGATTATCCTCGTGTTGATCACGCTTATCATCACAGGAGTTATGATTGTCTACAATGTCATACACCCACGTTTAAGTCATCGACAGGATGGAATCACCACATCAGCACGTATTTATGATGGGGATTTTTATCTCTATAACGGACGCTATTTAGAAAAGACGTTTCTCAAAGGTGTCAACTTAGGTGCGACCAAACCGGGATATTTTCCAGGTGAGCTCGGCATAACCAAGGAAGACTATTTGAGATGGTTTTCCCAAATCGTTGACATGAATGCTAATACCATTCGCGTCTATACGACGATGAAACCAGCATTTTATGAAGCGCTGTTTACATTTAATGCGACCAGCAAAAAAAAGCTCTATGTCTTACATGGATTATGGTTGAATGAAGACCTCATCAGTTCGATACATGATCCTTATGCTGAAGATCAGTACTTACTAAAAGAATTTATCCAAGATGGTAAAGACCTCGTTGATATTTTTCACGGCAATAAAACTTTATCTCAACAGCGACCAGGTTTTGCGAGTGGTGATTACCATGTGGATGTTCATGCCTATATGATTGGTTGGATACTTGGTGTTGAGTGGGATCCATCTTTTGTTGCAAATACCAACACCCTTCATCCAAATCTCAATCAATATCAGGGTGAATTTTTGTATACCCATCAAGCAAGCCCCTTTGAAACTTTTTTAGCCATCGCAGGTGACCAAATATTAGCTTATGAAGCTGATAAGTATCAAACAACACGACCAATTTCCTATACCAATTGGTTAACAACAGACCCTCTTGTACACGAAAATGAACCCGATCCAGGTGAAGATATGGTATCGGTTAACGTTGAACATATACTGGCCACAGAAAAAGCTTTTGCAGGACATTTTGCATCATATCATGTCTATCCCTATTATCCTGAGTTCATGAACTTTTCGCAGACATATATCGATGCATTTGATCCTGTTAACACATATAAAGCCTATTTGAACGATTTAAATGCATTCCATAGCATACCAGTGCTGGTTGCAGAATTTGGTGTCCCTTCATCACGTGGAAAAGCACACGATGCACGATATTCGGGTTTCAATCAAGGACAACATACTGAACTTGAACAAGGACAAATCGTTGCCTCGATGATTGAAGACATCTACGATACGGGAAATATTGGAGCAATCATTTTTTCTTGGCAAGATGAATGGTTCAAGAGAACATGGAATACGATGGATTATGATTTGCCATGGCAAAGACCATATTGGAGCAACGCTGAAACCAATGAACAACATTTTGGGCTGTTATCTTTTGATCCAGGTGAATACTTAAAGATTAAACTCGATGGTAACACTGAGGATTGGCAAAATATTCCATACCTTAAGACCGATGGATTACGATTGAAAGTTACCCAGGATGAGCGATATATTTATGTAATGATCGAAAGCAACACCGTCATCGATGAAGATCTTTATCTTGGGATTGACACCATCCCCAATCAAGGAAATCTTGCATACGCTCAAGTTATGTTACATTTTTCCCGAGGTGCAGATTTTTTGATCACCATTGGGGATCAATCATCAATCCAAGTTGACCCATATTATGATGCTTTTAGTCATTTATATGGTGATTTATTAAATCTTATTGATAAACCCTTAGGTATGTACACGATTAACAGCGGCTTTTTTACACCGATGTATCATGCATTATCCAATCAACTTACAATACCAGGTACAAATGAAGTGATTCCTTTTTCAAAGTATGAAGCAGGGCAACTCATTCATGGTATCTCTGATCCCAATCATCGTGACTTTCATTCGTTATCCGATTATTATCGTCATGGGCATGTTATCGAACTCAGAATACCTTATCTTTTACTCAATATCATGGACCCTTCAACAAAAACGAGAATGTCCAATTTTAAAGGATCATCTGAATTCATGGGTGAACCCTTCGAAAACCTCTATTTCGGTGTGGGTCGAACAGGTGATACCCTGTCATTTTATCCATTTACGTGGGATCATTGGGGCATGCCAACGTATCATGAGCGCTTGAAACAATCCTATGATGTGATCAAAGAACAATTCAAAAAATACTAGTCTGATAGCTGTCTCTTTTGATTGTTAATAAAAAAGACATGCACACGCATATCTTTTAGTCTTCAAACGGTATGCCCAAATCTTTGATCAATTTTACATAACCATAAGCGATAATACCTTGCCAATGTTGATTGGCGATTTCAAAGGCATCTGGATAAGCACCCATCCAATGCCATGTGATGGGCCAAAGATATTCTGCATTCAGATGATTGATGGCAAGATCAATCTCTTTCAGTAAGAGATCATGAAAAACTTCTGAACCCAATGAAGGATGATGTTTAATGAGTTGGCTCGGTTTCGTCACATACGATGTAAACCAAAGTTCTTCATCTTTTTCAAGGGCTTCATCGATAAGCAAAATCATCTTGTTCTTCGCTCTTTTATAATGTTGATGCGTGCGATAGTCCAAAGCGATGTCGTTCATCATGTCGATGAGACACCTTAATTCGTGAGGTTCGACAGGCTCTTCGCGTTCAAGAATAAATGACAAAGCTTCATCAATAACTTTTCTGGCTTTTTTATACATGGCATCCATCGGATGACCGTATTTAACAATAAATCCAGCTAAGGATGCGGATGGATTAAAGGATACCAAAGAACCTTCTTTTTCCCACCATGGTGCATGAGGGTAGTTGATATTGTCTTGATCAATCGCATGCCATCTCATGATATGATCATCAAAGGTCTCTTTAAGATAATCCAATAAAGCGACGACCATGGGATGAAAGGGATCAATTCCATGATCACGAATGATATGACATGCAAACCAACTTTGAGTTGCTGAGGATGCTGGATTCCAAAAATCAGGTTCGAGACCATGACCAAAACCACCATCTGGGTTTTGGTATTTTCTTAATTCGATAACAATATCCTCAAGCGATCCATCGGATAAAAGATGTCTGATGCGTGCGACCTCTAATGGACGCGCGACATGAAGCATACCGTGAATGATGTTTTCAATTTCTTGTTTTTTCATAAAGACCTCTGAGAAAAAAAGACATACTTGGATGTCTTTTCTGGTTTACTTATATTGATTCATCGATGAAAGGATTTGTCTGACCTGCTTTTCAGAAGGCGTACGTCCCATTTGACGCATCATTTCGCGGATCATCCGTTCATTGACCGGTGGATTCTTCTCTAAGTATTTTTTAAACCATGTGCGTGATAGTAAAAAACCGACAAGACCACCCACCAAAAGAACACCGATTAAAATCAAGACGAATGCCCACCATGCTAAATTGACCATTATATGCACCTCACTTATGCTAAACTTATTTTACTTGAAGATCAGGTAAAACACAAGCGATATTTTCCATAGATTGACATATTCACATAATTTCATTTATAATGGTTGATATGACGTCAAGAGGGGTGTAATTGTGCAGTATTTTATGAATTTCGTTTTAGAAGCTGTGGGATACTTTATCACGACTTATTTTGTTTACAGTATCTTTGGTTACAAAAAGAAAATCGCGTATGCGCTCTTGGGCATTTTATTTTTAGCATCCCTTTATCCCTTTATCAATTTACCTCAAGGACTCTTGACGTGGCAACAAACCGTTTTGTTCATCACAGCGAGCGTTGGACCCGTTTTCTTTGCTGCACTTGTTTTTATATCGTTTACAGGTGGCATGCCTTTAATCAAAATCAAACGACAGAAAACATTTAAAGGCGTATCCAATAAAGTGTTGTCCAAACACATGAATCTTCAAACCGCATCGATCGTGATGGCAGGTTCTTTGATTGCTTTGGCTGCGGGTTACTTTGTCTTTAGTGATGTGATGCGATATGTGATCATCTTTATATCGGTTATCGCATTTATTTTAGGGATTATGCTTTATATTCAAGCGAGTCATATCATCGAAGAAAAAGTTGTCCTTATCGTTGGACGAAACAAAGAGCTTATGTATACAGCAACCATCGATAAATCGATCAAAGTGATCGATATGAAAGATTTTTATCACGATGAAGGATACATCGTTGATCGGATCGGTGAAGTTTATATCCAAGCCCATGAAAAAAAGGAAATCAGACATTACCTCTACTGGCTTGCAACAGGAGACAAAGTCGTCGTCGGAGCCCCGTTTGAAAAGAAAGATCGTTTGGTCTATGATTCTTTCTTACCTGAGTTCGAAAAATATCATATGAAGCGCATGTGGTTTAAAGCATTAAAACGTGGCGATGTTGAAAAAATCAAAGAAAAAATCATTCGATAAGAAAAGGGCAAACATCACTTTGCCCTTTCATTTTGATAGATGGTAATCCGTTTGATGCCATAGGTTTTATCTTTGATTTTAATCAACGAACCCAATGTATCAGGTAGGATGCGTTTTCGATCTGATTCACAGACAACATAAGCATCCGGGTTGATCCAAGGATGGAGTTTTAACAAAACATCCTCATAGACAGCATGTTGATAAGGTGGATCGAGAAAGATCAGATCAAATCGCTCTTTTTTCCACATCTGAATGAACTTGATATCCTCGGTCACATAGGTTTCAATGTGCATTTCCATGCCCAATGATTTTGCATTGATTTGCACGGTTTGAATCGCTTGTCTTTCTTGATCGACAAAAATCGCTTTTGAAGCACCGCGAGAGATGGCTTCAAGACCATAAGCGCCAGAACCAGCATAAAGATCCAAGACGACACCAAAACAATGGCCGCCAAGCATATTAAACACAGCTTCTTTGACCATATCAGCAGTTTCTCGCGTTGTCTCTTTCATCACTCGCTTGAGAAGCCGACCGCGGTGTGTGCCACCGATGATTCTCATTTCTTAACGGTATAACCTGCTTTTTCAACCGATGCGATCACTTTGGGTAGATCAGCATCGCTTTTAAAATCAACACTTTTATCGCTTAATTGGACGTTAGCCTTGATGCCATCGATCATCAATTGCTTTTGAATCTTCATCACGCAGTGGTTGCATGTCATATCTGAAACGTGTATTTTCATTTTTTATTCCTCCGTTTTGTATTTAAATTTAAATAACTTAAGTGAAAGTGCGTTGAGGACAACCATGATACTTGAAAAGCCCATACCGATGCCCGCTAGTGAAGGGTTCAGTAAACCGATGGCAGCTAAGGGGATCATGATGATATTATAACTGAATGCCCATAAGAAATTCATGTATATGTTCTTTAAAGTTGCCAGTGATAAATCAATAGCTTTGATCACTAAGCCTAAGTCGACATGCATCAAGGTCACATCCGAGGTATCGATGGCAATATCGGAACCTGTTCCCACAGCAAATCCTACATCCGCCATCTTTAAAGCGGGTGCATCGTTGATACCATCTCCAACGAATGCTACGATTTTCCCTTCTTTTTGAATGGATTGAATCTTTTCTGCTTTTTCATGAGGTAATACCTCATAGAAGACGTGATCGATATCAAGTTCATGTGCGATCGCTTTTGCTGTCAGTTCTTGGTCACCGGTGATCATATAGGGTGTAAGACCACGACGCTTGAGTTCTTGAATGACACCTTTTGCAGAAGGTTTTATCGGATCTGCAACGACGAGCATACCGATGACCTCACCATTAAGTGCAGTATAAAAGACCGTGTTACCTTGCATCAGATAGGGGGTAGCATTGAATGCTTTCGTGTTGAATCCCATGTCTTTCATCAGATTGGGTGAACCAACCATGACATCATCATCACCCATTTTACCTTGAATCCCTTTTCCCATCAAGACTTGGAACGAGGAAACATCACGCAAGTCACCCTGATAAGCTTCTGTGATTGCTTTAGCAATAGGATGGTTGGAATGTTTTTCCAAGGAAGCTGCAATCTGCAACATCTGTTCTTGACCTTCTATATGAACGAGTTCAGGGTGACCTTTGGTTAAGGTTCCGGTCTTATCAAAGGCGACGGCTGAAATCTTATTGGCCATTTCAAAGAATTCGCCACCTTTATAGAGAATACCTTCCTTAAAGGCGATACCCGATCCAACAGCGATCGAAGTTGGTGTCGCAAGACCTAATGCACACGGACAACTGATGACGAGTACAGCGATTGCAGGAGCAAAACTTCGAGCAATCGGTTGTCCACCACCGACCAAGAAAATCCAAGCAATAAACGTTAAAATCGAGATGACGACGACCACTGGAACAAAGAGTTGTGCAATGCGATCAGCGATCCGTTGTGCCCTAGGCTTGATCAGTGCGGTATCTTCTACGGTTTGAATAATGGTTTCAAGGACGGTATCACGACCCACTGCCGTCACGTTGACATAAAGTGTATTCACCGTGTTCATCGTTGAACCGATCACACGATCGCCTTCTTTTCGATATGCTGGCATCGGTTCACCGGTGATCATCGCCTCATCTAAATAGGATTCACCGGATAAAATAATGCCATCAAGAGGGACTTTTTCATTGGCTAAAACGATCATTGTTTCACCCACATGGACTTGATCGATAGGGACCATCATCTCTTCTTGATCTCGTTTAATACGCGCTTCTTTCGCACCCAAACTGATCAATGCCTGAAGGGCATCAGACGTCTTTTCTTTCACACGATTTTCAAAAAAATTACCCACTAAAACCATGAAAATAATCACAGCTGTTGTCTCAAAATAAAGTTCTGGCATGACATGACTGGCATGTTCATCATAGGTGAGTGTTTCAATGATGGAATAAATATAAGCGGCTGTTGTACCGATGACAACCAGTACATCCATCCCTAAATTGCGTCCTTTGATCTGATGATAGGCTGAAACGAAAAAACGTCTGCCCACATAAAAAAGAATAGGGGTTGCAATGGCCCATTGGACATAGCCGTCCATCAAAAGATCGGGGACCCAAATGGGGATGCCTAAGTGTTTAAACATCGTCCAAAGAAGCGGGAAAGTGAGTATAGCGGCTAAAATGAGATCGATGATATCTTTCTTTTTTGCTCTGCGTTGTTCCTCATTATTAAAAATGGGGTAATAACCGATGATGCGTAAGTGATCACCGAGAGCATGTTCATCGTATTTTTCTTCATTGTAATTAAAGATAACTTTTTTAGAGGTCACAAGCACTTTTGCATCCACATCATCCATCGTCTCAAAATAGGATTCTATCGATTTGGCACACTGTGCACATGTGATGTTGCTGACTTTAATGGTTTTTCTCATGAATTTTCATTCCTTTCAATAAGTGAAGTGCATGATCGATCATCTCTTTGACTTCATGATGATAAAGCTTGTAATAAACCATCTTACCGACTTTGTTGGGGGTTACCAGGTTGTATTGTTTCAAAAAAGTCATCTGATGTGAGATGGCGCTTTTGGATACACCCAACAGTGATGCAAGATCACAGACACATAGTTCATGATCTTTGATCGCTTCTAATATTTTTAAGCGTGATGGGTCGTTTAAGATTTTAAATAAAAGTCCCATTTTTTGAAATGTTTCATCATCATAGAGGTTTTCTTTCACCTTATCGAGAGTATCTTGATGAAAAACTTGACATTGACAGGACGGTCCGCATGGTTTCATAGGATCATCTCTCA
>DIKN01000125.1:31399-62888 GCA_002424575.1 Acholeplasmataceae bacterium UBA5617
TAGCGCGTGGGAACACCGATGGAAAGCGATGCAGCACCTTGGTGAGCCAAATGCATGTGACCTGCGTCGGTACGACCTCCGGTTAAGAAAGGTTCCTGATAAGGAATATGTTCTTCTTTGGCAACGCTAACCACAAACTGTCTTAAGGCTTGATGGGGGACCAGTCCAGCATCATACAAGAAGATTTGCGGACCTTTACCGAGCGCTTGTTCAGCAGCTTCACCGCCTGGAACATCATTGGCTAATCCGGTATCAACAGCGATCGCAATCTCAGGTGCGACCACATGAGAGCTTGTCTTTGCACCACGCAATCCGACTTCCTCTTGAACCGTAAACGTTCCAAAAAGCTGGTTAACTTCATGTTGTCCAAGACGCTTTAAAACCTCAATCACCACCGCACTACCGATACGATTATCCCATGCTTTACCGAGCAAGAATTTTTCGTTGCCTAAGACGTTAAACTCACTGTGTGGAACGACCATATTACCAGGTTCTACACCAAGTTTTTCAGCCTCTTCTTTCGAAGTCACACCTAAGTCAAGATACATTGTAGCAATATCGATGGCTACATTTTTTTTATCAGCAGGAATAATATGAGGTGGTTTAACACCTGTCACCCCTAAAACAACACCCTTTTTGGTGTGAATTTCCCACACTTGAGCGAGCATGACTTGCGAAAACCATCCCCCTAATGTTTGAAATTTGACAAACCCTTCCTTGGTGATCTGGGTGACGAAAAATCCTACTTCATCCATATGACCAGCGATCATCACTTTGGGTCCCTGATGTCCCTTTAAGGCGATCACTGAACCGAGATTATCGTATGTGATGTGATCGACATGACCTTGAAGTTCAGAGACGATGAGTTGACTGACATTCTTTTCGTTACCGGGAACACCGGCTACGGTTGAGAGTTTTTGGAGTAAAGCATATTCTTTTTTCATAAAACCATCCTCTTTTCACTGCCCCACATTATAGCATGTTTTTGAGCAAAATAAAAGCCTAGAAAGCTGTGAGAACGAGTTACGTTCAAACGGTGGTGTCGACTTGTCAGTGCTTCGGGATTACCAAAGAGGTACACGCCCACACTGTTTGACACCTCAATAATACTTTTGGGTTCCACGGCTGCTTCCTAGGTTCACCTTCACTATATCACCAGATGAATATTCTGTCAAGAAAAAAGTAAGCGCTAACATCGTCTATCGTTAGCGCTTCATTCCTTTGGAATGTTAATAGTAGACCGAGATTCTCACAAAGTGACCGTGATGAATCATAAGCGAAAGCAAAATTTCACGAATCTTCGATTCAATCATGTAATCGACATTGAGTGAAGGCACATCGACCCGTGCCGTAAAATACGCATCATCGGAGAGCTCATCAACGCGTGTTGTGGGGTGATCTTCACTGAATGCTTCGAGTTCTTCTTCAAGTTCAAAGTAGACAATTAAACTTAAGATAACCTTGGTTTTGATTTCAAGTTCCTTGAGCAATCCAGCAAGGCTTTGAGCACGAGCGATGATGTACTCTGGGCGATGAAAAAATGTCTTTTCATAGCGTTCCTTGTTGGGATCTTCGATAAGATCACATGCAACAGACATGTTAAATTTTGATTCAAGATACGTTTTAAATTTGTCCACACGTTGACGATCGCGCTTGTGAAAATCAGCATAAATATGGATGACACCTTTACCCACGGTATAGGCAGTGATGATAAATTTAAACCAATTGGCGTAGACCAAAATATCTTTAAAATGCTTATTCAACAATTCCTGATTAACTTTAATCGTATACTTCGCACACCAAATGAAGGATTCATTATAGACCAAAGGTTCAAACAGCGCATTAGCAAAGACATCCATTTGCATGTCGGGATCATAATAGTGGTATTGATCATAGACGACGCGCTGATAATATTTAACCAGTTCAACCGTGGATACGATCAAACCCATCAGAAGCATCGATGCTGCAAGTAAATACTTGATTAAAAGTGGGAAATCAGATCGAAAAACAAGATAGATGACCGGTAAAAATAAGCTGATGACGAATGTTCTAAACGTCGATGTGAATCCCTTTTTAAAAAGCATCCATGCTAAAACGAATAGCATGATGACGTTATAGAATACGAAGAAGTTAAACCATGAAAAGTCATCGAGCGTATTCGCAATGTTATTGATCCCATGGATGAAAAGAAAGATGCCAAGTGTGATCAACAAAAGCATCACGATCTGTCTTGTATATAAGTACCAACGTTTGGTATAAAGTTTTCTAGCCTGTGGAAGATGGTAAAAATTTTTCATCTCTTTTTGATAACTAAAAAAAGGCCAATAAGAGCCGCGAAGGCTAAACGAGATGGGTAATACATCTTCATCGCTCATTTTGCTGGCTAAATATTCTTCAAATGTCGACAAAGGATTTAAAACAAAAAGTAAAGTCCCTATAATGATAAAGGGTAAGTGATAAGGTTCAGAGAGAACATATAAGAAAATAAAGGTGAAAAGGCCATAAATTCCTGCGACAATCAACTTGGGGACACCGCCAAACACGTAAACACCTACATAAACTAAACTGACGATGGCCGAAATCATAAAAATGCCTTGACCTCTTAAGTTTAAAAGGATTAAGGCAAGTGGCATCATCAAAAAGATTAAGATGGTCAATGAGCCAGCGATGGCGATACGTCGTTTCATAAAAGCCCCCATGTATTTATTATACAAAAAAAAGGTGGAACTTACCACCTTTTTGTGTTTTACTTAAGGTTTGATAAAGCTAAGACTAAATCAGCTTTCAGCATCTTGTCTGCGCCTTCAATACCCTTTTCAAGCGCAAGCGCCTTCAAGTCTTTGACGAGCAACTTGCTGTAGTCCATAGCTTCAACAGTTTCAACCTTTACTTCAGCCTTCTTGACAGCCTTCACTTCAACCTTCTTTGGAAGATTGCCGCTTATAGCATCTTTTGCTAATGCGCAGTATGCGCTAAATCCTTTGGGATCATTAACCGCTAAATCAGCTAAAACCTTGCGGTTAACTTGAACGTTTGCGAGTGTTAATCCATGAATAAGTACACTGTACTTTGTATCGTTCATCTTTGCAGCTGCATTGATACGTGTGATCCAAAGCTTTCTGAATTGTCTCTTCTTTTGCTTTCTATCTCTGTATGCATAACGTAATGAACGCATCACTTGTTCGTGCGCTGTACGATAAATCGTGCTCTTCGAACCGAAATAACCCTTCGCGAGCTTTAAAATTTTCTTCCGACGGCGTCTTGCGGTATATCCGCCTTTTACTCTTGGCATATTGGTATCCTCCCGTTACATCAAGTTCGAAATCAAGGATTTAATACGCTTCTTGTCTGTTGCGTGAACCGATGTTTCGCCTCTTAATTGTCTGTTTTGTTTCGTAGTCTTGGAAGCTGCTAAGTGTCCTGTATAAGCGTGACCTCTCATGAGCTTGCCTGTGCCAGTGACCTTGATTCTCTTCTTCAAGCCACTGTGTGTCTTTTGTTTTGGCATGGTAATCCTTCTTTCTCTAAGTGCTTAGTTATTGTTTGGTGTTAATAGTGCAATCATGTTTCTGCCGTCCATCTTTGGCTTTGATTCAACGGTTGCGTTTGATCCGACAGCCTCAATAAAACGTTCCATAACTTTCATTCCAACATCACTATGGGTAATCATTCTACCGAAAAAGCGTATGGTCAGTTTGACTTTATCGCCTTTTTCAAGGAATTTGAGCGCTTGTTTGAGTTTTGTATCAAAGTCATGCGTGTCAATCGTTGGGGAAAGACGTACTTCCTTGATGTCAACGACATGTTGATTTTTTTTCATTTCACGCAGTTTACGCTGTTGTTCATAACGGTACTTGGAATAGTCCATGAGTTTAGCAACCATCGGTTTTGAGTCTGGTGACACAACCACGATGTCAAATTCACGTTCTTGTGCAAGTTTTAATGCGTCACGACGTGACAGGATGCCGACTTTATTGCCGGTTTCATCGATGACGAGAAATTCGCCATAGGGTATCGTTTCGTTGACGAGATCGGTATTTTTTTGTCTGACTTGTTTAATGCAGTCCACCTCCATTTCTGTTTGAATATAGAAAAGAAAAAGTGTGTACGTATCGTACCCACTTGTCGTATCAAAAAGTATTTTTTGAGTGTGACATGTTGCCTATGAATTCATCCATCAGGCGAGAGGGTACCTCTTCTTTTCACAAATTTAATTCCGTTAAGATTATACCATAATCCGTTGCAATGTCAACCATAAGCCTTAAAAAGGTGGTCTTCTCTTTAGAAAATGCGAGATCAGGAGTAATCCTAAACTAATATAACATAGTTTATAGGCTATTGCAAGTTCATAATGGATGATTTCGTGTTGATAAGCAGGGAAAATCGTATAAAGTTTCATAGAAAAGTCATTAGAGGTGATCGTGCGCAGGATGGTATATAAGATTGGAAAAAGAAGTGCTAAACTGGGGTGTTTCGATTTTGCCAGCGGATGTGCAAAGGTTGAAATCAGGAAAGCATCGAAGATGTCATGAAGAGCGATGTTGAAGACATCTATCGTAGGCATACGTCCTGTCAGAAAGATGATGATCCCGTTTTGTATGAGAGATAAAGGAAGATAAAGCATCACGATCCACATCAACAAGAAGATGAGTTTGCTCAGATGGATTCTCCAAAAACCAAAATAAGCATTCAAGGTTACAATCAAAGGATGCTCAAGGTCCATGACGATCCACGTTGTCAAAAAAACCATGATTAAGGATAAAAGATGCGCGATCATCTTTTGATCGGAAATAAGTGCTAAATCGGCATATGATGGATCCCATGCTGAAGCGCGAAGTGGGATGATGATCATCACGCTCATCATCGATGCCATGAGAATGGAAAAGACAACTCTCTTTTTGGGTGAAAAAACAATCTTTTCGAACAAGATCATCATAAGCGAAGGTGTTTGGTTGCCACATGCAAAAAGCGTTCAGGTTCATGGGTGGAAACTAAGATGGATGTTCCCATGTGGTGACGTCGTTTAAGCAGTTCAACGACTTGTTCTTTCATCTCCTCATCAAGCCCTGATAGAGGTTCATCTAATACGAGGAGATGGGGTTTTCCCATGCATGCTGAAATGAGCGCAATCTTTTGTTGATTGCCTTTTGATAACTGATGGATGCTTTTATCCAAGGGAAGATCAAGCGCACTTAACATATAAGGATCGAGTGTGTCTTTTTTGATACGTGCCATCGTTAAAAGATATTCCATCACGGGAATAAATGGTGGTAGTACCACCTTTTCTGGGACGTAACCCATCTTCAATTTGCGTTTTTCAATCGTGCCAACATCGGGACGAATGAAACCCAAAATCATCATGAGAAGCGTTGTTTTTCCACTGCCGTTTTCACCACTGATGACTAAAAAATCTTGCTTTTCTATTGCCAAAGAAAAACGATGCGATAAATAGCGTTTCCCTGCTTCTTCGAGCTTAATGTAGTTCATATGTGTGAATCCATGGCCCACTTTCTTTTAAGATGACATAATCGGTGATGTAGCGAAACGATGCAATGATGTGTCTTCGACCATCTTGAAACGATAAAATGATGGGGACATCATAAAGTAAATAGGGAGCTCTACCTATGGTGATGATGAGCCAATCCCCCTCTCGATGAAACGATGTGAGACCTTGACTCCCCACATCGATGGTATGAATCTCTGGGATGTCACCATCCATGCGAACACGAATTTCATAAAGTCTTGATCGAAGATCATAAGCCTGCTTAAAACCTTCGAGTGAAGTCCATGATATCACATGTTCATGGACATCAGGGGTGAAAATGGACACACGACCGAGAAGGAGTTGATATTCGTCTTGATCAAAACATTCAAGGTGTAGATAAGCTTGATCAAAGATCATATCCATGGAAACATGAGGAAGTTTGAAGGTGACAAGGATACGATGATAGTTTTCCCCTAAGTAGTTCTCAACATGCCCAACTTCAACGCGATAGAGACTTACTTCGATGATTTTCTCTCGCTTCTCATCGCCAAGAAGCACTCTCATGTAATGATCTTCATCGGCAATCCCATGATCAAGATCGTTGACAAAAAACATGACTTGACCATAAGAGGTTCCATCACCCACCCATGCGTATTCTGTATCCACGATAAGAAGATGAGGGATCCTAGATGGTCTCATCCTCGATAAGATAAAACCCAAAAGTATCGATAAAACGATGACACTGATGTAAAAGAGTGCATGCTTCATATTTTTTTCTTCTCCAGACGTTGATACTCTGTCGTCACGATAAACACTTCAAATCCACCTTTTTCCACCCGTAAAAAGAGTGAGTAACGTGCAGCTACCCCATTGGTGACTTTTCCTTCACCATAGACATAAAGATCAACTTGAGTGCCTGGATCCACCAAAAAAGAAAGATGATAGTTTTCTTTCTCATCATGTGAAATGGTATAGTCAGCCGATAACTTTATCGCACTTTCAAGATTGTTTTTAAACTTAGGGATGTCTTTTCCGACTTTTAGTCCAATATTTCCGGTCGCTGAGATCCCAAGCTTTGAAGATCTTTTACGCTCAAGCTTATAATCGTATTGGATGGGGGTATAGCCATCGTTATAGTAGCTAAATAGAGTCTCCGAGATAAAACTTGCTTTGACATTTTCATTGACCATATAAACGCTCCAACCTGTAAATTTGAGCTTATGCACGTGTTTATAGTATGATGTGTAGTCTTTCTCGGTAAAGTCAGCTAAAAGCTTTCCTGAGGTCATCTCAATCCGCTCATACCCTTGATACGATGACGCTTCAACGTAAAATGTGGGTAAACACGCGATACTGATACACAATAAACAAAAAACGATACGTTTCATCTGATCCCTCCTAACTTATGGTAGGGTTCTACGTATCGTTTTACTTTTTATCGTCTTATTTTTTCATGTAAGCTTCGATGTCTTTCACTTCTTTGATAATATCTTTGGATAAGTTGATGTTTCCACCCACTTTGACCATGATATCATCTTCGATGCGAATACCGATGCCTTCTTCAGCGATGTATAAACCGGGTTCAACAGTAATCACTGCACCTTCAGGAATAGGTTTCGCATAATTGCCTACATCGTGAACATCGAGTCCAAGGAAATGACCTAAACTGTGGTAATAATACTTGATGATTTCAGCATCTTCTTTAATCAGTCCAAGTTTCTTTGCTCCTTCAGTGAGAAGCATTTTTCCGTAGTCATTATATTCTTTTAATGTCATGCCAGGTTTCAGATAGTCAATCGCTTTTTTATTGACGTCTAAAACAGTTTCATAGACGTCCTTTTGACGTTTCGTAAATGTTCCTGATGCAGGATAGGTGCGTGTGATATCGGAACAATAATGGTTTGAAAAACAGCCTAAGTCAAAGAGCACGAGTGAACCGGGTTCAATCGCGGATGCATTGTCGCGATAATGGAGAATGGTTGCGTTCTTACCCGAAGCAGCGATGGTCCCAAAAGAGGGTGAGGTGCGATGAAGGTTTAAGACATAATTGTATTCTGCTTCAACCTGAAATTCATAGCGACCTTCTTTGAGATGATCCATGATACGATCGAGTCCAACTTTGGTGATGGCAATCGCTTTTTTCATCTCATGGATTTCTGTTTCATCTTTAACGGTTCTTAATTCTGCTAAAATCATTTGATTGGTCTTCAGTTGCACATAAGGATAAAGTTCTTTCAATGTCGTCCCATAACGGATGGGTTCTGTCGCAGGAACTTTTTCATTCAAGCGCTCTAAGTCCATGTAAACCGTATCAATTGCACCAAAAAGAGCACGACGTGTCGTCGATAGCATCTGAGCGATAAAGGTATCCAGCGTGTCGATATCACGAACATTTTCGATGTCGATGTTGGCCTGTTGAGCAGCTTCTTCAAATGTTAAACCCGCACCATCCCATAACGCTTTCACGGGATCTATCTTTTCAATAAAGAGGAAAGATTTCACTTGGTTTGCACCTTTAGCGATCACTAAAACAACATGTTCTTGATCGATACCTGTCAGGTAATAAAAATTACGGTTGACCGTAAAGGGATAGAATTCATCTGCGGTGCGAAGGGGTGCATGCCCAGAAAAGAACAGGGATAAACTTTGATCTTGTACTGCTTCTGCGTAGCGTGATCGTCTTAAATCAATCATCATAATCTCCTCTCTAGATGGCTTCAATTTCTTTCATTAATTGCTTCAATAAGCCATCAACAAACGTTTTTGCTTCGGCCATGGATTTACTCACGGTTTGGAAGTAGATTTTAATTTTGGGTTCCGTTCCACTGGGTCTAAAGACAATCCATGTGTGGTCTTGGTAATAATATTTTAAGACATTCGAGGATGGCAAATCAAGTTTTTCGACGGAGCCATCCGCAATTTTAATGCCCTTTTCATAATCATCATAACTCATCAAATACTTGCCATATATCATCGGTGGATTTTCTCTAAAATGGGTCATGACCGTCTTGATTTTTTGTAAGCCTGATAAACCGGGTAAAGTAATCGATTTTGTGTACTCATAATAATAGCCATAAGCTTGATAGATATGATTCATGTAGTCAACCAATGTCATGCCCATATGACTGACGTGGTTGGCGATTTCAGCGAGTAATAAACAGGCTTGAACGGCATCTTTATCCCTGACGAAGTCACTGATTAAACTTCCATAAGACTCTTCACATCCGAATAGATAGGTCGTTTTATACTTGTTTTGTTCAGCTTTTTCGCCGATAAATTTAAAACCGGTCAACGTTGATGTTGTTTTCACACCAAACGATGTCGCAATATCATCGATCAAATCCGTTGTCACGATGGTTTTGTACACCATGCCATTGGAAGGTAAGATGTCTTTTTTCCGACGTTCAGCGAGAATATAATACAGTTCTAATGCTGCGGTCTGATTACCGGTCAAAAGATGATAGGATCCCTCATGTTTGACAGCAATGCCTAAACGGTCTGCATCGGGATCAGTGAGCATAATCAGATCAGCATCGATGGTTGAAGCATAAGCGATTGCTCCAGTATATGCACTCTCTTCTTCAGGATTTGAGGATTTCGTTTGACTGAAATTGGGATCTACGGTCATCTGTGATGCTAAGGGATAAACCAGATGACCTATCTTTTTGAGTAAGTCGGGTATAACGGTTCCTCCTGTACCATGGAGGGGGGAGTAGACAATCTTGATCTGCGGTTTTTTGGGTGAAAGTTGAATTTTTTCAACTTCATGGAGATAAATCTTATCGAAGGATGCATCGATTCGATGAATCAAATGATTATCGATGACATCGATTTCAAATGGGTTTTCAATCAAATCAATCTCACTTAAGATGCGTTCAGCAGTTTCCAAATTGACTTGAGCACCAGTTGGATCATAGACCTTATAGCCATTATATTCTTTGGGGTTATGGGATGCAGTGATCATGATACCACCCGCACACTTGAAGTGTCTCACGGCAAACGATAGCATGGGTGTTGGTCTTAATTCATCAAAGAGATAGGAAGAAATGCCTTCAGCTGCGAGGACCATCGCCGCTTCTTTCGCAAATTTTTGTGAGTAATGGCGGTTATCATAACTGATGGCAACACCACCTTTGATTTTTGCCTGTTTCAAATAATGTGCGAATCCTAAGGATGCTTTACGGATGGTATAGACGTTGACGCGATTGGTGCCAACCCCCATGAGACCACGAAGTCCACCGGTTCCAAATGCCAGATCGCTGTGGAAAACTTCTTGGATCTGTTCTTCATTGAGTGCAATCAGTTCATTGAGCAATTGAAGATCCATGTTCTTTTGGTTCATCCAAAATTCGTACTTTTTCGCGTATGACATCTGAGCAACTTCCTTTCCTATTCATCATGGTCTATTATATCAAAAAAAACAGCCAATTCATTGGCTATTTTCATTTATTTGACATTTCGATTAAAGATATGGAGTAAACCTTTCAAAACAAGATCGGGATCACGTGTCAGTGGATGTTTGCACAGTGGGGCGATCGTTGATGAGAGACCACCGGTTAAAATGACATGAAAATCTTCTTTGACCTCTTCTCGAATGCGTTCGATGAGACCATCCACTTGTGCTGCTACGCCATAGGTGACACCACTTTGCATGCACGTGATGGTGTTGGTTCCAAGCACTTTTTTAGGAATTTCGATATCGATATCGGGTAGTAGAGCGGTATGTCCAACCAACGCTTTGATCGAGATTGCAACACCTGGAGTGATGATCACGCCTAAAATGGTTTTGTTTTTGACGTAAATGTACTTGATAGCTGTTCCTAAGTCGACGACAAGTGTAGGTTTGTCGTCCTCTTCAATGGCGACTGCATCACAGATCAAATCAGCTCCCACTTCACGTGGGTGATCAGTTTTAACATTCAAGCCCGTTTTGACACCGGGTCCTACGATTAGAGGTTCAATCTTGAAATGTTTTTCAGCAATCTCTTTTAATTTTTCTGTGATTCTGGGAACAACGGAGGAGATGGCAATCGCTTGGATGTCTTTAACAGGAATTAAGCTTCGCATTTGAATCCAATACTCATCGGCTGTTTTTTGAACTTCCGTGTTTAAACGATAGGTTTCTAAGATCGATGTTCCATCAGAGATGCCCATCCCTACTGTGGTGTTTCCAACGTCATAAAGCAAAATCACACTTGTCACATACCTTTCTATTTAAACGTTTTGTTTTTTAAAGTTTTGGAGTGCAATCAAAATAGGTGTTCCAATCACAGCTGCAAAGATGGCCTCAATCAGACCATTCGTGAGTGCGATGGTGAAGATGGTTGCAACCACAGACCGATCAGGGAAAATGCCTTCAATGAGTGCAGTTGAGAATAAACCGAGCGCTGAAAGGACGATCAGTGAATGCACGAGCGTACCCAAGATGAGTGATGAAGGTAAGTAAACATTGGTTTTATCTTTCTTGTTGATAAAAGCAAAATAGAGGGTCACAAAGACTAAACCAAGAGCGAGTGAAACTGGAGCTAACCAACCCATCGACCATCCAACCCAGTTGGAAAGTGCGTTGGCTGCATAATAGAGGCCAAACAAAGTGATCGAAGTGACGATGCCGAAGGTGATGACATCACCGTACTTGAATTTAGCATTGATCCATTTTAAGCCATCAAATATATAGGATGCTGCGAGTGCAAATAAGATACGAGGTAAGACAGAGACCAAAGGATTTTGAAATGCAAAATCAAGAGGACCGGTTGGAATAAACGAACGAATCAGTGAGGCGAGACCAAAAACAAGACCTAAAAGTGCACCGTACTTTCTGGGCATCAAAAAAACGCCAATCAAGACAGGAATGTGTAAAAGGGTCACACTCGCAAGAGGCGCTAACGTAATAAAACCAACTTGAGGAACAGCCGTCATCAACACAATAATCGCTGAGAAAATACCGGTTAAACCTAAATAGTAAACATCATTTTTCTTCATTTTTCTTCTCCTTTTTAGGCCCCTAAGGGTCCCATAAGTACTTTCATTATAGTCCAAATATTTTATAATTTCAATAAGAAAACATGAAAAAGAAAAACCTGCAAGAGCAGGTTATTCACTGTAAGGACCCCATGGGCTGTTATCAGGATCGGTATAAACGCGCTTGCCACGATTGAGTGCGTTGATGACTTCTATATCATCGTCACTCAAGGTGATCTTTAGTGCACCAAAATTTTCTTCGATGCGCGAAGGTGTCACCGATTTTGGAATCATGATGACGTTTCGTGCAAGTCCCCAACTGATGATCACTTGAGGAATGGTTGCATGATGTTCATCAGCAATCTTTTGTAAACCCTCTTGCCAAATGCCTTCAAATACGCCACCTTTCATGAGTGGACCATAGGATTCAATCTGAATACCGGCATGGTTTAAATAACGTTGAAGTGGGAGTTGTGCTAATCCAGGATGGAGTTCAACTTGGTTGACCATGGGTTTAATGGTTGCTGTTTCCATCAGGTCTTCGATATGGTGTCTTTGGAAATTTGAAACACCGATGGCACGCACTTTTTTCTCGCGGTATAGCGCTTCAAAGAGTGCCCATGTCTGTTGATTGATTTTTTTATCGTGATTGGGCCAATGAATTAAATAGAGATCAACATAATCGGTTTTAAGCTTTTGAAGGGATTCCTCAAACTGAAGACGCATCTTATCGGGTGTGGAATGACCTCGTTGTTTTGTCGTAATAAAGATGTCACATCTCGGTATCCCTGCGGCAACGATCGCATCGCCTACAGATCCTTCGTTTCGATACATCTGTGCCGTGTCAATGTGACGATAGCCAACTTTTAGGGCATGCAAGACGGTATCAAATGCGGATTCACCATCGGCAACTAAAAATGTTCCCAAACCTAAACGTGGCATGGATACACCATTAGAGAGTGTCGTATAGATCATGAATTTGTCTCCTTTAAATGTTGAATAATATCGGGATTTAACGTACGTAGTACGGTAAAAAGCATTTTCTTGGCTGCAGCAAGATCGCGCAGGTCCATCATGGCAGCGGTTGAATGAATGTAGCGTGCCGGTAGACCTATGGTTGTGGCAAGAATTCCTGCATGCATATCGAGTGCTTTAGCTGCATCCGTTCCACCCATCGATACAAAGTATTGAAACGGAATATGATACTTATGGGCGAGTTTGATGAAGAAATCCATCATACCTTGATGCATCACATTTTTCGGATCATACATCCGAAGTAAAAAACCTTTGCCTAATCCGCCGAGTGCATCTTTATCGAGTGCATCATTGACAGGTGATGCATCTAAAGCTAAGAAGATATCAGGTGTAAAAAGATTAACCGATGTTTCAGCACCGCGTAAACCCACCTCTTCTTGAACGGTTGCACCAACAACCAAGGTATAGGGCAATTCGATATCCGCAAAAGCTTCAACGGTTTCAAGGGCTAACCCACATCCATAACGGTTATCGATCGATTTGGCGATCAAACGGTTGGGATTTGCGGTATACGCAAAGGGATTATCAAAGAGGATCATATCGCCTAAAGCAACACCCATGGCTTTGACTTCTTCTTTTGAACTTGCACCAATATCAAGGATAAGTTCTTCTAAATTGGTGTTTTGTTCTTTTTTGAGGTGTGGGGGTATCGCCCCAACAACACCTTTGATTTTTCCTTTTTGGGTATGAATATTGAGCACCTGAGAGACAAAAACCTCACCACTTAAGCTGCCGAGGTTATTCATTTTAATCATCCCTAAATCGGTGATACCCACCACCATTAATCCGACTTCATCCATATGTCCGGCAACCATAACGACGGGTGCTTGAGGATCTTTGGCTTTTTTTACTGCAAAAATAGATCCCAATCGATCGGTTTGAATCGTATAAGATGGATATTTTTCCATCAATTTTTTCATGTAAAGTTGAACGGGTTTTTCAAAACCTGAAGTCGCTTCAAGTGTGAATAAATCTTTATAGAGTTTTCTAATCATGATGAATCGTTCCCTTCAATTGATAAATGGGGCCTTTTACGCGCTTTTTTTCTTCATATTCAGTCATATAAGGCGATGGAGGTAAGTGATAATCGACTTCTGTGATCGTAAAGATGGGTTCCATATACGTTTGGCTATCTAAAAAGAAATCCAAATGATCGGTTCGACACTGCAAGATGCCACCTTCTTTAAAAAGCATGCGATACTTATCGAGCATCAAAGGCCATGTCAACCGTCTTTTATGATGTTTAGCTTTTGGCCAAGGATCTGAAAAGTTAAGGTATAAGATATCAATCGTTTCAAAAGGTATCCATAGATCGATCAGTTCTGCTGAAGTACACAAGATGATGAGATTATCAAGCCCATACAGCACCTTCTTTTCTGCGATGCGATAGCAGATGTCCATATCGATTTCGAGTGCAATAAAGATGTCTTCAGGATAATCTTTGGATAGTTTGGCGATGAACTGACCTTTACCTGATCCAATTTCGAGATGAATTCGTTGATCATGAGGCAATTTAAGGGGTTGAGGTTCAAAAAGAACACCCATCATCGTCATATTTTCAATCGTAGCTTGTTTGACGTGTCGTTGACGCATGCAATCATCCTATTCCAATAGAAAAAGGGTAGTTGACCTACCACTTTTTTCTTAAGCGAGTTTTCCTAAACCTTCGGTGATGAGAAAATCAGCAATCGCAACCATCGCCTTTTCAGCATCAGGTCCTGTGATATGAATTTTCACCTGTTCACCCTTATAGATACCTAAAGACATCAAGCCCATGATCGATTTTAAGTTGACCGTTTTACCCATCGCCGTTAAATCGATTTCGGATGAGAAACTCATGGCTAAATTGACCAAACGGGTTGCTGGACGCGCATGAATGCCATATTCAGAAATGATGAGAAAGTTTTGTTCCATAGTTTTATGCCTCTTTCTGTCTTTCACTGAGATAGGAAAGAACGTGTGATGGTTGATGCTTAATCAGTAGTGTGAGCTCCTTACCTTTGAGAAAGGCAGGTATGTTTAATGTTTTAAGAAGCGGTTGTTGGACTTTTTTTAAGTCCTTGACAGTGACCTTGATCCGCTGATGTTCTCTCGAAAGGGAAAGAAGATTGGATGAACCACCCAGAGCTTGAAGCAGTTGTTCTACATCCATGTGGGGAAGCACAGGTTTCTTTTTTTTCCGTCGAAGCACCATGACGATTGGAGTCATCACAAGGATGCCTAAAGCCACACCTAATGCAATCAGTTCAAGTGTTGTCATACCAAACATGTCGATTCTCCTCCGTCACATCAATTATAGCGAGAAATGTGCAATTTTTCAATTATTTTATCAACATCGCATCGCCAAATGAAAAGAAACGATAGTTCTTTTCGACAGCCTCATGATAGGCTTCTAAAATGAAGTCGCGTCCTGCTAGTGCACTGACGAGCATGATTAAAGTCGATTTGGGAAGATGAAAATTGGTGATCAGGTGTGAGACAACTTTAAACGTATAACCTGGATAGATGAAAATCGAGGTTTCATATGTACCGGGATGAAAACCGTCACGATAATTGCTCTCTAGTGTGCGAAGCGATGTCGTCCCCACACAGGTGATACGCTTACCTTGTCGGATCGCTTCGTTTAATGTTGAAGCACTTTCTTCTGTGATGGTGTATGTTTCTTCGTGCATATGATGTTCTTCAATCTTTTCGACTTGAACCGGTTTGAATGTCCCAAGACCTACGTGGAGCGTGATGGGAATGATCTGTACACCTTGATTTCTTAAATGTTCAAGCAACTCTTTGGTGAAATGAAGGCCTGCAGTTGGTGCTGCTGCACTCCCTAAATCTTTGGCATAAACGGTTTGATAACGATCTTTATCGAAAAGCTTTTCTGTAATATAGGGAGGTAGTGGCATCGTGCCGAGTCGTTCCAATATTTCAATGAAAAGGCCTTCATAATGCATTCTAAAAAGGCGTATTCCTTCTTCTTTGACCCCGATGCATTCCGCTTTTAAGAGGTTAGAAAACAAGACGATAGAACCCACTTTAATACGGCGGGCAGGTTTCGTCATCGCTTCCCACATGTTGGGTTCTACCTCTTTTAGCAAGAGCACTTCAATCACAGCATCCGTTTCTGCTTTAAGACCGAGTAAACGAGCAGGTATGACTTTCGTATCGTTGATCACGAGCACATCTTGGGGTGTCAAGAAAGAAACGATATCATAAAAATGGTGATGGCTGATCGACTTATTTTTTCTGTCGAGGACCATCAACCGTGAATGATCGCGCTTTTCACTGGGATGCTGGGCGATGCGATCTTTGGGAAGATAAAAATCAAAATCATTTACTTTCATCATCAAAAAGTCCTTTGTAATATTTAATGCCTAATGCTTCATAGGCTTTTTGGGTTGCAACACGACCCCGTGCTGTGCGTTTGATGTAGCCTTCCATGAGTAGATAAGGCTCATACACGTCTTCAACTGTCGTGATTTCTTCACTGATGGTGGCTGAAATCGACTCAATACCAACCGGACCACCACCAAATTTTTCGACGATACTTCTTAGATAACGATAATCCGTATGATCAAGTCCATTTTCATCGATGCCTAATTTTCGAAGCGCATGATTGGTAATGTTGTCGGTGATATGTCCATCGCCAATGATTTCTGCGAAATCTCTGACACGACGAAAAAGCCGGTTTGCAATACGTGGTGTACCACGACTGCGTCGTGCAAGCGATGTAATCGCATCCTCTTCAATCTCGTTTTGATAGACTTTAGAGGTGCGTGTGACAATCTTTTTCAAATCTTCAACACCGTAATAGGATAAGCGAAACACGACACCAAAACGATCGCGAAGCGGTGCAGACAGATCACCAAAACGGGTGGTTGCTCCAATCAGGGTAAAGGGTGGTAGATCGATACGAATCGATCTGGAATCATGATCTTTACCGATGACGATATCGAGCACATAATCTTCCATCGCTGAATAAAGTACTTCTTCAACAAAACGAGGAAGGCGATGAATTTCATCGATGAACAAAACATCACCAGGACTTAAGGAACTCAAAACAGCAGCGAGATCACCGCTTCGTTCAATCGCTGGACCAGATGTCACCTTAATTTGAGTACCAAGCTCATTGGCAATGATTTGAGCAAGTGTTGTCTTTCCTAAACCAGGGGGACCATACAGCAAAATATGATCGAGTGCTTCCTTGCGTTTGAGAGCGGCTTTGATGTAAACATCAAGCATTTCTTTGATGTCATCTTGACCGATGTATTGATCCAAACGCTGCGGACGTAAACTCTGATCTTCATCTTCTTTGATCGACATGGCGGTTATAATACGTTCTTTATCCATGATTAACCTACTTTATTAAGAGTTGTAAAGCTTGTTTGATCATTCTTTCTACGGGTTGATCTTGATCGAGTTTCTTCATCACTTTTTTGATTTCAATATGCGAGTAACCCAGGGCTGATAAAGCATCGATAACATCATTTTTATGAGTGGGGATGAGTTCATCATCAGCGTCGATCAATTTACCCTTAAGATCGAGAATGATTTGTTGTGCGCTCTTCGTACCAATGCCAGGGAATTTGGTTAAAAACTTGACATTCCCCTCTTCAATGGCGAGCATGATGTCATGAATTTGATCGGTTGCAAGTAAGGGTAATGCACTCTTCGGTCCGATACCTGAAACGCCGATCAATTTGATAAAGAGTTCTTTCGATTCCAAGGTTCTAAAACCGTAGAGGTTATCAAGGTCTTCTCGCACGTAATGATGGGTATAAATACGGGTTTGTTCACCCAATTGATAATTATAAGGATTGGGGGCAATGATCAAATAACCGATGCCCTGATTTTCAATCACTACATAACTGGGTTTAATCTCTTTGATAATGCCTTCGATGTATGCGTACATGCGGGTTCACCTACTTACATGATTAGTCCTTATTATATCATAAAACATGGGATTTTTTAAACGTTCAACGTGATTATGTTATAATAATTTTAGGACGTGATGTGCATGTTGAAACTTGAATATGTCAAGTCATTTGAAGCCGATTTAAAACAACTTTTAGCCATCGATAAAAAATATACGCCGATCCAGAAAAAACTGGCGGCTGTTTTGCGTTCACTCAATCCAAATCTCCAAAAATTGCAGGGACATGTGGATGAAATCAACACACTATTTATTCAAAAATCACTACAAATCAACCGTCATTACGCTGAAAATATGGATCATTATCAGCGTTCATTAAATGTTTTAATCCAAAAAAATCAGGATGAAATCGAGAAAAGCAAGAAATTAAAGCACCAACAGACGCACGATTTAAACGTCAATTTGAAAGCACAACTCGAAACCATTGACGAAAAACTCGTGCAAATCAATATCGATGCAAACGACAAACTTGAAAAAGCTGATCAAGCATTGAAGCGTGAATTAGCTCAGATCTACAAGATCATGCAAGACGCACGAAAAATATATCAGGAGACGACACAGCGCATCGAACTTGAAAAAGGTGAATCTACTGAGCTTTACTTAAAGCGCTACGAACAGTCTGTCCTTGAATTTGATATGAAAGAAGAGCAGTTCAACCTTCAGATGAATGAAAGACGTCAACTGATTAAAGATGAAGCACAACAAGCTTCTAAAATCAATGATGGATCGTATTTGACCATCAAGAATACTTATTCGCAACTTTCCATTTCATTGAATAAAAAGATCAATGAGTTGAAGAAAAAATATCAAAATGCTTTAGCAACACTTGAAAAAGAACATCAAGATCGTGTAAAACCTCTTCTACAAGCTATTGAAGATTTAAAGATTAACTACCAAGATGCACAGCGTAGATCACTTCAATCGTATACCGAAAAGATGTCATCACTCAATGTGATTTTTGATGTACAAAAATCAGCCTATGAATCCAAGAAAGATCGCATTATTCATGAAGGTAATGATGCCATTACACTTTTAAACTCCAAACTTTCAACCTTTAAAGAAACGACACAAAAAGATAAACTCAGCAAAGCTCGCGAGCTTCGTGACGAAATCAAGTCACTTGAAGATGAAAAAACTCAAGCGGATAAGAATAAAGCTTTAAATCAAATGCTCAATCAGTTCGATAATGAGTTGAATAAGCAAATTTTAAGAACCAATCGCGACATTATCAATAAGAAAAAAGAAACACAAAAGAAACTCTTTGAACTCGATCAGAAACATTTGCGTGAAATCAATGAATGGCGCCTTAAAAAAATACTCTATGAATATGAGAAAAAACAAGATTTCACCAAAATTGATCTCAACTATAACCACAATCTTTCAGCATCTGAACTGATGCTCAAATCGGAAGAACTTACCTACACGTATCAAAAAGATATGCTTCTTCAGCAGCATAACATGGACCTTCTTCCCCTTGAATTCCAACTATCGATTGCCGCTGCTGTCCAAGAGCGTGAACTCAATCTTCTTGCCAATGATGCCCATGTCACCATCGCTTCTTTTAAGCATGCTGAAGCGCTATTAGACTTTGAACTCAAGAAAGAGATGATCGTGATTGTACGCGATCGAAACATCGAAAAAACACGCTATGAAGCGGATTTACGCGTCCTTAATGCCTCCACACAACTTGAACTTGAAAAAGAAAAAATTAAACGTGATTATACACTCGCCGAACAAGAACTCAGAACAGAATTGCAACATGCCCTTTACAATAAACAGAAACAAGCGATTGAAATGGAAAGAAAAGATCAGATCAATTCACTCGATCTAGAAAAGGAAATCATCTATCTCGAGAATAAAAATACTCTTGAGAGCATGAAGCGAGCTGCCCTAAGCGAAGAATATAAGCGCATCTTTATTGTTAACGAAGGTCGTTATAAGCATCAACAACGCATGAGCAACGAAAAAGCAACAAGACTCCTTTCAACGTATAAAAATGAACTTGAAAACAACCAGATGCGAACCGAAAACTTCTTTGAAATCCTCTATATGTTTTATCAAACCGATCGCTTCTTTAAAGATACGATCACTGAACTTTATCATCTACCCTCACATCCTGAAGTCTTCAAAGGTGTGATCGGATTAGTCAAAAAACAAACGGAAGATTTTTTAAAATCGTTTGTGACGATCATCGAAGACTATCAGCGTCTTGACCAAGATTTTTACATCAAAAAAATAGATGACATGACCGGTTACAAGTACATGCTCAAGCATGAAGATATGATGAACTATTATGATGCTGAAACTCAAAAAGTGAAGAGTAAAATCAACACGATTCTAGATGACATCAAAGGTATTGAAGAACAATTTTTCTTAACTCAAGGTGATCTTGAACGCAATCAACTCGCGATCTCACAGTTACAAAAGAGTATCGAATTAACCAAACATCAAGAAAAGACAGAAACAAAACATCACGATATCAAAGAATATCAAAAAGAGATTTCCAATCGTGAACATGAGATCAAACGGATCAAGCAACGCCTGTCGCGACTTCAAAAAACGATGGATCAAAAGCATTTACAAGTGAGTCCCCTTGACATTGAAATCGAACGCATCAAGAAAAAACAGGCTGATGAAGAAAAAATTATGGAAGATAATAAGCGCAAAGAGGGAGCTCTCTTCTACCGCTATTTGACCAAAAATCAACACATTTATGAAAAATTAACTCACGATATCAGAATGTATCATGAAGCGTTAATGCATTATTATCATACCCTCTTCGATGAAGTATATGTTAGCGATGCCTTCTTAAAAGAAAAAGAAAAAACACTGCTTGTTTCACTGACCACCTTTGAAAAACAAATCATCGAACGTCACCAAGGTTTGATGAATGTGATGCTTGCTTTCTACAAGAAAAACAAGAAAGAACAATATCAATTGACGCTCGGTTTCAAAAAGTCAACGCTATCATTAATCAGAGGTTTAAACACCAATCACGCACGGCAGCTAGACGATCTCAACCATGATGCGAATAAGCAGCAAACGGATATGACGCAGCAAGCACAAACCATCCGTATGAAAGCCAAGAAACAGGCTGAACTTGGTCGCATGATGTATAAAAAATCACTCATGATCGATCAGAATACGTTAAAAGTGTTAGAAAAACGACTATCTGAAAATCTTTTACATCGTGAAGAAGAACTTAAACTCATTCATGAGAATCAAAATCAAACCGCTCAACAGTACAATCATGAGCATGAACTCAACGTACAAGAGATTCAAAAAGAAGCGGAGAAATCATTGTTGGCTTTGGATCAAACCATCCAGAATGCTATTAAAAATCACACATCATTGGATGAATCCGTGATGAATAAAAATGAAGCCATACTTGCAAAATATCAAATCAACCATGAAAAGAGCTTGACCTCGCTTAAACAAAAGACCATGCATATCGAAGAAGTTATCTCAAAATTAACACGGGCTCAGCAAGAGCGCTTGAGTGAAGAAAAAATTATATTCAAGCGCATGAACATGAAACGTGAACATGAATTAAGAAACATTCAAGAACATATGGAACGTTTCAACAGACAGACTAAGCGCAGTCAAAACCTCGCATTAAGTAAAGAGTTTTTGTTGCTCAGAAAGACGCATCATTCAAAAATGAAGATGCTACATCTCAACTAGGAGGGAAACCTCCTTTTTCGATAAAAAAAATAGGAAACCATGTTCCCTATTCGATAAATTCAAATTCATACGTGAAGATGCGCACCGTATCATGATTTTTAGCGCCTTCTTTGCGTAAAGCTTCATCAATGCCCATACTTCTTAATTGGCGTGCAAACCGTTTAACCGCTTCTTCTTTCGCAAAATCAGTGCGATCAAAGATCAATTTCAATTTGGTACCCGTTAAATCATAGGAACCATCAGGTTGTTTGGTGATGATGAAATCAGGTTCTTCAGCTTCAAGGGTATAGTTTCTCACATAAAGAGGTGTCTTTTCTTCGACTTTAGGTGCCTCTTTGAGCGTTTCTAAGGTCTTATAGAGAAGCAGATCGATATCTTTACGCTGATGGGCAGAAATGACCATCAGAGGGGCTTGGATGTTCTTTTTTAAAACGTCAAGTTTATCCTCATGACCTGGTATATCGACTTTATTTGCGACCACAATTTGTGGACGCTTAAGAAGTTCTTCATCATACATTTCGAGTTCATGGTTGATCTTTAAGTAATCCTCATAAGGATTATCACGTGTCAAATCGACGACATGAAGGAAAATGCGACAGCGTTCGATATGCTTTAAGAAGCGAATACCTAATCCTAAACCGAGGTGTGCGTTTTCGATTAAACCGGGTAAATCGGCTAAAACGAACGAGGAATCACCCACTTCAACCATCCCTAAGTTCGGGTGTAGTGTTGTAAAGGGGTATTCTGCAATTTTAGGTTTAGCATTGGATACGACGGATAGAATGGTTGATTTACCCACTGAAGGGTATCCGATCAATCCAACATCAGCCAGCACTTTAAGTTCAACAACAATCTTGCGATGTACACCGGGGTCACCATTTTCCGCATAATCGGGTGCTGGGTTTCTGTGGGTCGCAAACGCGATGTTTCCACGTCCCCCTTTACCGCCTTGTGCGACGATGAGTTCTTCACCGTGTTTGGTAATCTCACCAATTTTCATGGATTTATCTTCGGTATAGACGACGGTTCCTAAAGGAACTTTGACATAGGTATCATCAGCCCATGCACCGTGTTGGCCTTTGGTACGTCCTCTTTCACCGGGTTTAGCTTTGATATGACGCATGTATCTTAGATCGATCAGTGTGGATTTACCTTCATCACCGACGAAGATGACCGAACCACCGTTTCCACCATTTCCACCCCATGGACCACCGAGTTCCACATATTTTTCACGGCGAAAAACAGCGACACCGTCACCGCCTTTACCACCGTAGACTTCTACTGTAATTTCATCAACAAACATGGACGTTCCTTCACTTTCTTAGAGAGAAAAAAAGGATAACTGGCGTTATCCTTCGTAAACTGACACTTGTGTACGATCTCTACCGAGTCTTTCATATTTCACGACGCCGGTCACCATGGCAAACAATGTATCATCGGAACCACGTCCGACATTAGCGCCTGGATGGATCTTGGTACCGCGTTGGCGGTAGATAATGGATCCTGCAGTAGCAAATTGTCCATCAGACAATTTCATACCAAGACGCTGAGCGTGGGAGTCGCGACCGTTACGGGATGAACCAGTACCTTTTTTCGATGCGAATAACTGTATATTCAATTTGAACATGTTATCCCTCCTTCTGATTTTTCATATATTTTGGATATTGTTTTTCTAAGTCATGCAGGGCACTTGCTAAATTCTCAAGTAATGTTTCAATGATCATATTTTGTTCCTTGAGAACAAGTTTGAAATACCCTTCATCAATCGTTAAATCAATCAAATGATTTAACTTGAAATGCTCAATCGCATTGGCGGTTAAAAGCGTTGCTGTTGAAACCGCTGCACAGACAATGTCGTGTCCAGAATGCTTGTATTGGGCATGTCCACTGACGGTCATCGTATGAATACGACCGTCTTTTTTAAGGACTTTCGCGGTAATCATATGACGTTACGCGTTGATCGATTCGACAACGAGCTTGGTGTATGATTGGCGATGACCTTGCTTACGGCGATAATTCTTTCTGACCTTGTACTTGAAAACGATGATCTTGGGACCACGTCCGTGTTTAAGTACTTTGGCAACCACCTTTGCGCCGTCGACGGTTGGCGTTCCAATAACGGTTTGTTCGCCACCGAGTGCTAAAACTTCGGTGAATTCATAGTTTTCGCCTGCTTCGACATCTAGTTTTTCAACGTAGATTTCTTGACCAACTTCAACTTTGACTTGTTTACCACCAGTTTTAATAACTGCATACATGTTGCTACACCTCCTTATAGATTTGAAGACACACTATCAAGGTAGCCTTGTGGCGTTTAGAACCTGTCCTATGTGGTACAACATAGATATTTTAGCGTAGTTAGGATGAAAAGTCAATCAAAAAAGAAGGCAAAATAGGGGAAAAATCAGTGTTTTTCGTCTTTTAGCTTGCACTTTCTGTGGTTTGTTCATCCGGCGTCTTTTTTTCAGGTTTTTTGAAGAGATTTGCAATTTTTTTGGGTAAAATCATCAATGCATCACCGACGACTTGTGGCATCATACCGGCTGCTTCAAGAAGCGCGGTCCGACGTATTTCTTCTTTGGTGATCTCTTTGGCATCACTGAATAAGAATTTTCTCGTGACGATACCGATTCTTAAGGTGAGTAATGCGTTGGAAATGCCTTGTGTGACAGAAGATAACACGGGTTTAATAAAAGGAATCTCAGAGAGCGTGTTCACGGTTGAAGTGGGCATTAATTCCGTAATATCCATGTTTTCTAACCCTTCAGCGATGAGTGCTGTGGTGAATACGTTGATGGTCAGTTTGGCTAAATGACTCATCGAGGGACGAAAACCACACATGACCACAAGTTCTTTAATCATCTTAAGGTTGACAACAACGACTGTGAAAAAATCAAGGCGACCATTTTGTGAAATGGCGGTCGATAGCATGACGGTTTTCGCGTTTTTTCGAATGACTTGATTCATGCTTTTTTTAACGTGTTGATTGAAGACTTGATTTAAAGCCAGCTTGAGATCTTCGGGATTGCTTTTTAGAGCATCTTTTAAACGAACTTGATCATTTTCAGGTAACGAATCATCGAGCAAAAGACGTTTTGCAACACGACGATGAACCGCATGGTTGATCGTTTTGTTTTCATCTAATGTTGTTTCAACAGAAAATGTCGGTGAGAATAGGATGATATGAACGGGTCTGATGATTAAAAAATAGACGAGCAGAAACGAAACACCATAGAACGCATATTCAACGTACGCATGGATTTGACGGAGCCGTTCACCCACATCGAGGACAGATGATAACAAGATTAAGATGAATAGGAGGATGAAACCAATGGCGATCGCGTACCAAAATACTTTTGTTGTATCTTTTTTCTTCATACGATCCCTTCTTTCTTTATCATGATTATATCATTATTTTAAAAAGTTAGAAGGCATTTAATGTCTAGATCACAAACTTTTTTCTTTCTTTGATGGAATAAAATTCATTCTTACCGATGACGATATGATCGATAAGATCGATACCCATCAGTTCTGCTGCTTGCATGAGCTGTTCGGTAGCGAGTATATCTGCTTTGGAGGGCATCGAATCTCCTGTGGGGTGGTTATGAACAAAAAGAACAGCGGATGCGGACAGTTTAATAGCTGTTTTAAAGATCTCTCGCGGATGAATGAGGGTTTGATTGATCGTTCCGATAAAGATGGTTTCTTCGGTGATCAATTCACTTTTAATGGTTAAATAAAGCGTTAAGAAATGTTCTTGCATGAGATGAGAAAGCCGTGCATGGACGTGGTGATAGACATCATAGGCAGACCTTATGATGGTTTTCTCTGTCTTTTTTGTTTCAGATAAACGCCTACCAAGTTCAATCGCAGCGATTAAGGTGCATGCTTTCGCTTCTTTAATCCCTGGGATAGTCATCAGTTCAAAGACACTCATCCGTTTTAAATCATCGAGAGAAGACAGATGATAGAGCACCTTTTTTGCCAGATCGATCACCGATTGATGTTCATCACCCGTTCGAAGTAAAATGGCGATCAATTCATCATGTGAAAGTGCTGAAGGTCCTCGTTGCATCAGCCTTTCACGAGGTCTTTCTTCTTTAGGCATTTCTTTAATCAAATACATATAAAAAAACCTCCTCTATCTTATGATAGAATGAAGGTTTTACATTTACTTTATTCCCATTCAATCGTTCCTGGAGGTTTTGAGGTGATGTCATAGACAATGCGGTTAATCCCTCTGACCTCATTGGTCATCCGGTTTGATATTTTTTGCAAGATTGGGTATGGAATATGTGCAACATCAGCGGTCATTCCATCGATGGAGGTGACAGCTCGAATGACAAGGACATGATCATAGGTGCGCATATCACCCATCACACCCACCGTTTTTAATGGTGTTAAAACGGTAAAATATTGCCAAATGGATTGATCGAGATGATGTCTTTTAATCTCTTCTCGCAAGATAAAGTCTGACTCTTGGACAATACGAATTTTATCTTCAGTGACATCACCGAGGATACGAATCGCTAAACCAGGACCGGGAAAGGGTTGACGTCTAATGATCGATTCTGGTAAACCTAAGGCAAGACCGAGTTCACGCACTTCATCTTTAAAGAGTTTATTCAATGGTTCAATCAGTTTTAATGTCATGTTTTTGGGGAGTCCACCGACGTTATGGTGTGATTTAATGGTTTGAGCGGTTTTAGTCCCCGATTCAATCACGTCAGTATAGAGCGTACCTTGAGCAAGAAACTCAGCATGAGCGAATCGTTTAACCTGTTCTTCAAAGATGCGAATGAATGCTTCTCCGATAATCTTTCGTTTTTCTTCGGGATCACTCACACCTTTTAATAGGTTTAAGAAACGAGCTTTTGCATCGACGGTGATCAGATTCATTTTAAAGCGTTTCGCAAACGTTTCTTGAACTTCTTCAGCTTCATGAAGCCGTAGAAGACCATGGTCAACAAAGATAGGTGTAAATTGATCACCTAAAATATGATTGAGAAGAGCAGCAACCACGGATGAATCCACGCCACCTGATAAGGCACAGATGACATGACCATCGCCCACGAAATGCTTGATCTCTTTGGTTTTCTCTTCGATAAATTGAGGCATCGACCAAGTCTTTTCAGCCCCACAGATGGCGGTGATGAAGCGATCGATCATGGTGATTCCATATTCTGTATGACGCACTTCAGGATGAAACTGAATACCATAAATCGGTTTATCTTGATGCATCATCATCGCATAGGGCGTTGTTTCAGAAGCGGCGAGTCCGATAAAATCACGAGGAAGTTTGGTCACTTGATCGCCATGACTCATCCACACATTAAAAAGATCGGGTAAACCTTGTGTCAGAGGATTCATGTGTTCAATCCTCATCTCGGTGAGCCCGTATTCTTTTTTATGACTTCCTTCAACAAGACCTCCATGATGATGCGCTAAAAGTTGCATTCCATAACAAATGCCTAACATGGGAAGTTCTGATGCTAATAATCCTTGAGGTAACATTGGAGCGTTTTGATCATAAACCGAATTCGGTCCACCCGATAAAATGATGCCGAGCAGATTGGAGACATCTTCTTTGTTAAAATCATCGGGATGAATGAGTTCTGCATAAACCCCTAAATCACGAATTCGTCTGACAATCAATTGGTTGTATTGACTACCAAAATCCAATACCAAGATCTTCTTATTCATGGTAATTGGGTGACTCCTGGATGTTATCAACATCGTGAGGGTGTGATTCTTTTAAACCAGCATTGGAGATCTTCACAAATTGGGCTTTTTCCTTGAGTTCATGGATGGTTTCACAGCCACAATAACCCATGCCTGAACGAAGACCACCCATCATTTGATGAAGGACATCTTTGATTTCACCTTTGTAAGGAACGGTTGCTTCAATGCCTTCAGGCACCAACTTCTTTAATTCCGTGACACCACCTTGGAAATAGCGGTCCGAAGATCCTTTTTTCATGGCTGTTAAAGATCCCATGCCGATATAACGTTTCACTTCTTTACCATCGATGGTATAAACATCGCCTGGAGTTTCTTTGGTACCCGCTAAAAGACCACCGAGCATGACGCAGTCAGCACCTGCAGCAAGCGCTTTGGTGATATCACCAGACAATTTGATCCCACCATCAGCAATGATCCCAATATCATATTGACGGGTGACTTGATAGACATCATTGATCGCGGTAAGTTGGGGAACACCGACACCTGCTACCACGCGTGTCGTACAGATTGAACCGGGACCGACACCAACCTTGATGGCGGATGCACCTGCATAGATCAAATCAATGGCAGCTTGTCCAGTGACAACGTTGCCACCGATAATATCGAGATTAGGAAACAGAGAGCGAATTTGTTTGATGGTATCTAATACGCCTTTTGAATGACCGTGTGCACTGTCAACCGCGATGATATCGACACCTGCTTCATAGAGTCGGTTGACGCGTTCATATGTATCTTTACCGACACCTACTGCTGCACCTACTCTTAAATGTCCATCGGGATCCAAACAAGCATCTTTGTTTTCAGGTAAAACGGGTTCATGTTTGACTTTCTTCACCATATCCGCTTGTTCATCAATCGATAAATTTTTGTGGATAATACCTAACCCACCCAGTTTAGCGAGAGCAATCGCCATCTGATCTTCGGTCACTGTATCCATCGCTGCTGAAAGTACAGGCACGTTTAACGTAATTTTTTTCGTTAATCGTGTGGTGAGTATGGTATCGATGGGAACCACTTTTGAATAAGATGGGACCAACAAAAGATCATCAAAAGTGTACGCTTCTTTTATTACTTTTCCGTTCATCATACGTTTTACCTCGTTTGTTTTCTATAGTTTATCAAGCCATCATCATTTAATCAAGATGATCTTATGTAAAAAAAGAAAAACATAGCAAGCTATGCTTTTTGTCGTTGGTAGAGAAAAACCCCTGCATAAATGATTTGAAAAAGGATGGCGATGGAGATGACAAAACCGATGACCCAAAAATCACCTAAAAAGGCATACATGGGCGCGACTTCATGAGGAACTTCTCTTAAAAAGAGATGATTGCTGTCGAGTAAAAAGTTGATCGGATACATGATGGCTGCATAGATCAAGAGAATCAAACTCGACTTTAAAATATCGCGATAGGTGATGCGATAACCGATCACGATTAATAAATAGAGATTACCGAGTAAAAAGAGACTATGGTTTCCAAAATAGTGAATGTATCTAAAATGTGGGAATGTGTAGTTTAAATCAGCAACGATTAAGCTGATGAGCGCACCTGCAATCGCCCATGGGAAAATGATTTTAAAGACTTTTTCAGATTTAAACCATAACGCATAGGCTGTGACATACATGCTGATGGCACAGACACCAAAGGGGAGAAGCGATGTTTGAAATCCACCACCGATAAGTGACCATGTGTAGAATGTCCACTCCATGACAACCATAAGGATGGCAACACTTCGTCTTAAATAGAGATCTATTGTTGGGGAACCCTTTTCTTTAAAGATAATCATCAAAACCAAGAGGGTAATCATTAGAAAGATCGCTAATCCATGAGCCAATCCGAACCATTCAAATCCCAAAAAGCGCTCAGAAAACATGTGTGACACCTCATTTATGGTTTCATTATACGTCATTTTTTAAAAAGCTTATCTACCAATTGAAAAACTGTTGTTGCAGAATGAAGATCCCATATATGAGGTTCAACATTCCCATTCAAAGACTGAAATTCTACGACCTTTATTTGATAAGCCAATCTTGCATTATGGATTGCTGTGCGGTATCGGGGAATGATATGCTTTGAAAATAAAGAGGTATCTGCTTTATCATAAATTGACTGTTTGATTTTTGTGGTTTGAAACGCATCCTCGAGATAAATTTTGTACTGATTGATAAGGCATGCGTCATGAAAAACACGAAAATGATTGATTAACCATACCTCAAAAGCCTTGTTAGAACATGCGATGTAAATGCTCTTATGTTGATTGGCTAAGTCATATGCTCTTTGAACATGTCCTTGCTCAAGAAATAAATCGATATCAAACACAATCCACACGAATGCATACTGATTTTTCCATTCGATGGCAGATTTAACTAAACGATAGGGGTCTTTATTCTCAAATTTGACATGGATAGAATAATACGAGCGTACCTTTTGTTTAAGAAGTGTGAAGTAAACCTTTTCTGTACGTTCACCATTGGTAAGAATCAATACATCATTGGATTTTTTGATGTGGTTTGCACGTCTCATAACATATCATCCATGAATTCAGGTAATGCTTCATAGAAACCTTTCAAGTATTTTTTACTGAAAAGATCGGTTTTTCGGACGTTCTGATAATCTGATAATGAACTTAGGTGACTTTCACCACGTTCATTTTTACTCGCAAAATAAATTTGATCTCTCCGCATCGATTCATCCATCAACATCAAATTATGAGCTGTACTAATCAATTGACCATGTTTACGATTTCTTGTCAATGAATTGAATTGCTTTAGAATATAATCAGCTAAAAGAAAATGTAGTTTTGAATCAAGTTCATCAAGAAGTAAAACCCTACCCTCATCAAGAGATAATAGAATCCAACCTAAATAAAACAATAATTTTTTTGTACCTTCTGAATTGAATCCATCTTGCTTCAAGAGGTAGGTTTCTTTCTTACCTTTAATGACGCCATGTTTGTCATAGATATTAAAAATGGTCTTTAAATCTAAGCGATCTACTCCTTCTGAATTTGCATTGATTTGAGAGGGATAGATTAGTGAAGCATTGAATGTTTTTGTATTCAGTGTACCATCCTTCTCCATGACTCTTTCTTTATAAACTTTAAAATCATGGATTCCCAAATCAGCCATCTGCATGATGCGAAGTGCTTCATCATAATAAGATTTGTTTTTTTGTTCATAAATCATGAATGTATTAACATTTTCTTCAAAAACGATTAAGAGATCTTGAAACCATTTCATCGTATGTTGAATGGCTTTGGATAAATCCTCACTAAATTGATAGTTATTAGCAATCGAAAGAAACAATGTATGTTGATTTAACTTAACCAATTGACTGACCGTTTTTGGAAGCCCCATCAACTGAATACCTTGTTGATCACGCTTGAAAATAAGTGTTAATCGTTCATACCGACGATATAAGTATTCGTTTACGATCGTGAATTCTCTAATCTCGAACCCGTATCGATAAAAAACGTCATGAAAAAGAAATTCAACCTCATACATACTGTTGATTTTCGAGCTATGCTCAAGGAATGCAAATGATTCATTTGATTCAATAATGCTTTGTGGCAGAGTGACTTGAGAAAACAACACCGCTTGCTGCATATAACGCAACCCTTTTAACATGTTGGATTTACCGGATGCATTGGGTCCAAAAATAAGTGCAGATTTGAGCAATTCATTTTCCCCTTTAGGAAGAGGTCCTTCATGAATATAGAACGTATTCAGTTGCTCAAATTCTCGATCTTTAGCTGCTTGCATGGATAAGACCGCTTCATCTAGAAATGAGCGATAGTTCTTCACACGAAATTGCACAAGCATGATATGACACCACCTTTAGAAAAATTGTACCATGATGTCTCGAAAAAATCAATCCTTAAAGGCTATATATGCGAAATAAACGCAAATATAGACAACAAGAATCAATCAATAAGTATTTTATTCTCATATTTTGCAATCTGTTTAACATCTTTATCACCACGACCCGATAGATTGATCACGATGATCTCATCTGGTTTCATCTGTTTTGCACGCTTGATTCCTTCAGCTATCGCATGTGAAGATTCGATGGCTGGAATAATCCCTTCCATCTTTGAAAGATAGTGAAAAGCATGAATGGCTTCTTGATCGGTTGCTGAAGTATAGATCACTCGTTTGATGGACTCAAGATACGCATGCTCTGGACCTACACCAGGATAATCAAGTCCTGCTGAGATGGAATAAACCGGTGATATCTCGCCATCATCTTCTATAAGGACTTTGGTCATCATGCCGTGAATGACACCTGGTTTTCCTAACGTCATGGTAGCTGCATGTTCTTTCGTATGAAGACCACGTCCGGATGCTTCAACACCGATGAGTGTGACCGTTGGGTCATCTAAAAAGTCTGCAAATGCACCGATGGCATTCGATCCACCACCCACACATGCGATCACCATATCGGGTAGACGTTTCTCCTGATCGTTTAATTGAGCTTTGATTTCTCTACTGATCACCGATTGAAAATCTTTCACCATCAAAGGATAAGGATGAGGACCCACAGCAGATCCGATTAAATAAAACGTTGAATCAAGTTCGTTCGCCCACGTCATCAAAGCACTATCGACCGCTTCTTTAAGCGTTTTTAAGCCCAATTCAACGGAAACAACTTTCGCAC